>CANRPF010000014.1 GCA_947632375.1 uncultured Bacilli bacterium | reverse complement strand
TGAGTTCATCACTCATATTGATTTTCTTTTTTACGATTTTAATCATAACACATCACACCCTTTCTTTGCAATAGCAATAAAAAAATCAACTTGCGTTGATTTAATCATTAACATCGCTTGGTGCGACGATTTTATCTTTTGGAGCAAGTGAGCGGAATCGAACCGCCGTCTCAGCCTTGGCAAGGCCGCATACTAACCGCTGTACTACACCTGCATTTCCTTAAATATAATAGCAAAAAAAAACAAGTAATTCAATACTATTTTAAAAAAATACTTTCTATGATATAATTTTCTTTATAAAGAGGGATGAATATGAAGAAGAGAAAAATACCATCTTTTAAAGATATATCTTTAAAAAAAATAAAAAGTAATACTTTAAAATATATAAAAAATAATAGATTATTTTTATCATATGTTATTTTAAATATGATATCTCTTACATTGTTAAGAGCACTTACTGTTGGAAATGTTTTAAATATAGAATTCTTTCTTGCGTTTTTATTTGATTTGTCTATTGTTTTATTAATTGGAAGTTTTGGTTATTTATTTAAAGCTGATAAACAGCATATTTACTTTTTGATTATGTCTATTATATATTTTTTAATCTGTTTTATAAACGGCATTTATTATACTTTTTATTCATCTTTTGCATCTTTTAGTTTATTATCTGCACTTGGTCAAGTTGGAGAAGTTGGAGATGCTGTAATTGAAAAATTAAATGTTATTCATTTTATTTATTTGATTCCTTTAGGATTATTTTTTACTGTTTATCTTAGTTTAAAAAAGAAAGATTATTTTAGTTTTGTTAAAAAAACCGAAAAAGGGAGAAATAACTTTTTTGCAACATTAATAGTTAGTATTATCTTTGTAATAGTTAATTGTGCATTATTAGATGGTACTACTATAAGTAGGTTAAATAAACAATGGAATAGAGAATATATCGTTGAACGTGTTGGTATTTTAGTATATCAGGGAAATGATTTAGTTCATACTTTAAAAAGTAAAGTTAATACATTATTTGGTTATGATGAAGCTTATAGACAATTTGTTGATTATTATGAAAATAGAGAAGAAAAAGTTTCTGATAATAAATATAGTGGAATTTTTAAAGGTAAAAATGTTGTATTTGTTCATATGGAAAGTATGATGAATTTCTTTGTAAATTTAAAAATAAATAATGTTGAAATAACTCCAACTTTGAATAAGCTTACAAAAGAAGGATTATATTTTAGCAACTTTTATCCTGAAATAAGTGTTGGAACTAGTAGTGATACAGAATTTACCTTAAATACATCATTATTACCTGTTACAAGTGGTACAGTATTCGTAAGTTATTATAATAGATATTATGAAAGTATTGAAAAACTTTTAAAGGATAAAGGTTATTATACATTTAGTATGCATGCAAATAAAGCAAGTATGTGGAATAGAGATAAAATGCATCCAAATTTAGGATATGATGACATGTATTTTGAAGACAGCTATAATATTGATGAAATAGTTGGATTAGGATTATCTGATAATTCTTTCTTTAAACAAATTATTCCTATATTAACAAAAATTGAAAATGAAAATAAAAATTATATGGGAACTATAATTACATTATCTAACCATACTCCTTTTGATGATTTAGATATGTATGGGGATTTAGATTTAAGTTATAAAAAAGAAGTAGAAGATGAATCTGGTAATAAAGAAGAAATTGTATATGATTATTTAGAAAATACTAAATTAGGTAATTATATAAAAAGTGCACATTATGCTGATTTAGCTTTAGGTAAATTTATAGATTATTTATATGAAAATGATATTATGAATAATACTGTTTTCGTATTTTATGGTGATCATGATGCAAAATTATCTAAAAGTGAATTTAATAGATATTATAATTATGATTTTGAAACAGGTAAAATAAAAGAAAAAACAGATCCAACTTATGTAGATTATGATTATTATGAAAACGAATTGAATAGAAAAACACCTTTAATATTTTGGACAAAAGATAAAAAAGTAAAAAAAGAAATAAAATATTATATGGGAATGATTGATGTTTTACCTACATTATCTAATATGTTAAATATAAAACCAAACTACGCTTTAGGTCATGATATATTTGAAACTAAATGGAATAATATAATTCCATTCCCTAATGGAAATTTCTTAACTAAGAAAGTATATTATAATAGCAATAAAGAAGAATATAAACCTTTAACTAATGATCCTATAGATGAAGAGTATATTGAAAAATGTAAAGAGTATACGGAAAAAATTATTGAATTATCAAATGATATAATAGTTCATAATTTAATATATAATTATGAAGAGAGTTTAGAAAAATGAAACGAAAAATTTTATTAATAATATGTATTATTTTATTTGTTTACTTTTCTGGAGGAATAATTTATAACTTTATAAGAAAAGAAGATAGTGTTGTAGAAAAAAAAGAAGATTACATAACAATAAAAGGTTATAATTATTTATTATCTGAAAATGATTCTGATATATATAAAGAGGAGTTTAATAAATTAAAGAATAATTTAGAAAGTGAAAATATTGATTATAAAGAATATGCAGAAAGTATTAGTAAATTATTTTTAATAGATTTATATAGTCTAGATAATAAGAAAAATAAATATGATGTAGGTGGCGTAGAATTTGTTTATCCAGAAATAGTAGATAATTATAAATTAAATGTAGAAGATACATTATATAGATATATGATAGATAATTCTTCTGGAAAAAGAGAACAAGATTTACCTATGGTAAAAAATGTAATTGTTAAAGATACGAAAGATACGAAATTTAAAATTAAAGATAATGAACTAGATGGCTATAAAATAACATTAGATATAGAATATGAGGAAGATTTAGGATATGATAATAAAGCTGAGATTATTGTAGTTAAGGAAGATAAATTATTATATATTGTTGAAAAAAATTAGGAGGTTTTATGACAGATATTGAGATTACAAAGCAATTTAAAATGAAAAATATAAAAGATATTTTAGAAAAACTCAATATAAGTGACTATATACTTTATGGTAATTATAAAGCTAAAATAAATAGTATTCAGAATAAAAAAGATAGTAAAGTAATATTAGTAACTGCTACTAATCCAACACCTTATGGAGAAGGAAAAACTACAGTATCTATTGGTTTACATGATTCTATGTGTAAATTAGGAATGTCATCTATGTTAGCTTTAAGAGAACCTTCCATGGGACCTGTTTTTGGAATCAAAGGTGGTGCAACCGGTGGTGGTTATAGTCAAGTTGTTCCAATGGAAGATATTAATCTTCATTTTACAGGAGATTTTTATGCTATAGAAAGCGTTAATAATTTAATTTGTGCTTGTATTGATAATAGTATTTATTTTGGGAATCCATTAAAAATAAAGAAAGTTTTATTTGAAAGATGTTTAGATGTAAATGATAGAGCATTAAGAAAAATAACTACGTTATATGAAACAAAATTTAATATTACAGCAGCTAGTGAAATTATGGCTATATTTTGTTTATCTAAAGATATAGATGACTTAAGGAAAAGATTAGATGATGTTATTATAGGAATAGATGAAAATGATGATTTTGTATATTTAAAATCTTTAAATATTACAGGATCTTTAATTGTACTTTTAAAAGATGCGATAAAACCAAATTTAGTTCAAACTTTATACAATAATCCTGTATTAATACATGGTGGTCCTTTTGCAAACATTGCTCATGGATGTAATAGTGTTATTGCAACAAATTATGCCATGGCTTTAGCAGATTATGTAATTACTGAAGCCGGATTTGGAGCTGATGCAGGTGCTGTAAAATTTTTGGATATTAAATGTAGATATGATAATATAAATCCACTTGGTGTAATTATTGTTAGCACAATTCGTTCTCTTAAATATAATGGAGAAGGTATATTAAAAGATGGTCTATGTAATTTAGGTCGTCATATTGAAAATATGAAAAAATTCAATCAAAATATTATAGTAGCTTTAAATAAATTTGCATCAGATACAGAAGATGAAATAAATGAAGTAAAAAAATATGTTTCCAATATGGGTGTTACATTTTCTATAGTTACATCATATATTGATGGAGAAAATGGAGCTTTAGATTTGGCTAATAAAATAAAAGATTTAGAACCAAAAGAAC
This sequence comes from uncultured Bacilli bacterium, assembly GCA_947632375.1. Classification (GTDB taxonomy): domain Bacteria; phylum Bacillota_I; class Bacilli_A; order RF39; family UBA660; genus UMGS1124. Next base: position 32,912 of record CANRPF010000014.1, on the reverse strand, counting down.
TTAAATATTTATATAATTTAAATGATGCTTTAGAAATTAAAATTGACGTTATGTTAAAAAGTATTTGTGGTGCTAACAAAATAAACTATGAAGAGGGTGTATTAAATAAAATAAAAAGATATTCTAATTTAGAATATCCAATATGTATAGCAAAAACTCAATATAGTTTAAGCGATGATCCTAAAAAATTAGGTTCCCCTAAAGATTACACAATAACAGTTAAAGATGTCAAAGTTAATAATGGAGCAAAGTTCATAACTGTTTATTTGGGAAATATTTTAACAATGCCTGGTTTATCAGAAAAACCTAATGCTCAAAATATTGATTTAGTAAATGATGAAATAGTTGGATTATTCTAACTATTTTTCATCTAAATCCATTACTAATATTCCAACATTGATTAATCCTGTTAAACCAACTAAGGAATAAACTATTCTAGGAATTAAGGAATTTGCTCCAAAAATAGATTCTACTAGATTAAATTCTAAAAGACCTATTAATCCCCAATTTATAGCTCCTATAATAGTTATAGTTAAGCAAATTTTTTGTAATGTACTCATAATAACCTCTTTTCTATTTTTATTATGGATTCATATTTATTATTTATACATTTTATTTATAAATAGTTTTTATGAATAATTTATTTTAAAAAAAATATAGTTAATTAGAAAAGGGGAGTTTATGAAAAAATATCTTATTTTAATTAGTACTTTTTTAATTCTTTGTGGATGTGGAAAAAATAATTCTTTAAATGTTATAAAAAACTTTCAAGCTAAAATTGAAAAAACTAACAGCTATGAATTAAAAGGAACTATGTCTATTCAAAGCAATGAAGATACATTTACATATAGTGTTTTATCTTCTAAAAGTAAAGATGATTATTACAAAGTAAGTTTGATTAATAAAACTAATGATCATGAGCAAGTAATTTTAAAAAATAAAGATGGTGTATATGTTGTTACTCCAGAATTAAATAAAAGTTTTAAATTTCAAAGTGATTGGCCTTTAAATGGTAGTCAATCTTATCTTCTAGATATATTAGTTAATGATGTAATAAATGATAAAGAAGCAAGTATTAATAATTCTGATGGAACAAATTATATTGAATGTAAAGTAAATTATCCAAATAATTCTACTTTATATAAAGAAAAGATTTATTTAGATAAAGATTATAATGTAAAAAAGGTTGAAGTTTTAGATCAAGATGGAAATGTAAAGATAATATTAGAAATATCTTCAATTAACTATAAACCAAAATTTGATAGTGAATATTTTGAATTAGATTCTTTAATTAGCAATAGTGATTGTAATGATTGTGAAAATACAACTAGTGAAGTAGAAGATAGCAAAAATACTAGTAGTGTACTAGATGATATTATTTATCCATTATATATACCAGCTAATACTCATTTGAGTACTCAAGATACAGTAAGTACAGATAATGGAAACCGTGCAATATTAACATTTACAGGAGATAGTCCATTTGTAATAGTAGAAGAAGCTAGTAGAGTATATAATGATATGGAAATAGTACCGGTTAATGGAGAACCATTAATAATGTCTGATTGTATAGGTGCGATGAGTGCAAATTCACTTTATTGGACAAGTAATGGTATAGACTATTATATATCTAGTACGAATTTAGATGGAGAAGAATTAATGACAATTGCAGAAGGACTTACAGGTTCAAGTGTTATTGTTTCAGCAGAAAAATAGTTTGGATATAATCCAAATTATTTTAATATAATTTAATGTGAACATAGAAAAAGAGTTAAAACGACTAAATTTTGAGGACTATATTTGGATTGTAGTAGCTATCTTAGCTTTTTTTAACATAATAGGTGATAATTTTCAAAAAGATTTTTTAAAAACTAATAATAACAAATATGAAAATAATGCTAATGGAGTATATCTTTTTGCTTTAGGAGTATCATTTCTTATATATTTATACTTTTTATATAGAAATTATAAATTTTATAAAGATTGTAATACTGAGGAAAAAACTTTACTATTAATAAAATTAATAGGTAGTAGTTTAATTCTTGCTGGTGTAGCTTGTTTAATATATTTCCAATTAAAAGATTCTGATTTTATTGGTACTCCAGCTATATAAAAAATGTAAACATAATAAAAAAATATTTATGAGTTAATTATCTTTATATTATAATAAAAATAAGTAAGGAGAATTTTTTATGAAATGTGTAAAGATTAGTGGAAAAAAGCAATTTGAAGTTACTGAAATGGAAAATACATTATCAAATAATGGTTCAGTAGTTGTAAAAATTAACTCATGTGGAATATGTGGATCAGATATTCATTATTGGGATAGTGGAGAACCTTTAGGATTAGTAATGGGGCATGAATTTGCAGGTACAGTAGTAGACCCAGGTTCAAGAACTGATTTAAAGGTAGGAGATAGAGTAACAGGACTACCAATTTCTCCATGTGGAGAATGTGAGGCATGTCGTTCGAATAATGTTCAATATTGTAAGAAAACTTGGGAACAAGCTATAGGATTATCTTTAACTAATCCTGGTGGATATGCTGAATATACTAGTTCTAGACCAGATATGATAGAAAAGATACCTGATAATATGACAGATGATGAGGCTGCTATGGTAGAACCTACTTCTGTTTCATTACATGCAGCAAATTTAGCAAATATTAAAGAAGGAGATTCTGCTTTGATAATTGGTGGTGGAATAATAGGATTAATGTGCGCTGAGTTTGCCAAATTAAAAGGCGCTAAATATGTTGCATTATTAGAAACTAATCCAAATAGAGGAAATAAATCATTAAAATTTGGAAAAGTTGATGAATTTTATAATGCATTAGATGAACAATCAATTCCTAAGTTAATAGAAAAAACTAATGGTGGATTTGATGTTGTATTTGAATGTTGTGGTTCGTCTCCAGCAGTAAGTGAAGCTATAATGACTGTTAAACCAGGAGGAATGATAGTATTAGTTGGAGTTTCTTTAGGAGCTATTACTATACCAATGGTTATGAGCGTTATGGGAGAAGTTACTATGCAAGGCGCAATAGCTTATACTAAAGAAGAGTTTGAATCTGTTATAAACTTAATAGCAAATAAAGAAATTAATGTTTTACAATATATTGATGATAGAGTATCATTTGATAGAGTTCAAGAATCATTCTTAAGATTAACTTCTGGAGAAGATGATGCTGTTAAGATAATAATAAAACCATAGGAAATATTTATGAATGAAGCTTCTAAGAAAGAAAAAATAATTGTTGTTAGTGTTGTTAGTTTTATAATAATAGTATTTGTTTTATTAAGTATATTTATAATAAAAAAATTCTTTACAATAAAAGCTCCTGATGAACTTCCAAGAATTACTACAACGCAGCCTCTAAGTAATACTTACGATACTCTAATAGAAGGTTTTCCAGATAATCATGATAGTACAGCTTTATATTATGGTGATTTTTATAGTTTAATATCTAATGATGAAAAAAATCAAATAGATTATAGTAAGAATTATAGTTTTGATGTTTTACTTAATACAATAACTTTTAATTTTACTTGCTTAAATTATTCAAATAATCGTTGTGAAGAAGCTGGAATAAAGATAGGTGACAATGTAATTTATAGTTATAATACAAATAATATAATTTTACCATATATATTATTTACTAAAGATTATATTGTAATTCAAAGTTTAAATGATTTTAAAAATTATGGATTTGTTTCTATTTATGATTTTAAAGGTAATTTATTAAAAAAAGTTGAAAATACAATACAAAATTATACAGAAGATAAGTCTGAAATAATAAAAACTATTATAAAAGCAAAAGATAATAAATTATTTATAATTAGAAATAAAGAAAAAATGACTTTAGAAATTTTAAGTATTGATTTAAAAAATAATTTTAAAGAAAATATTATAAGAACATTTAAAGCTTATTCATCTGAGGGGGAATATGAATAAATACAATATAAAATATGAAATCTTAAATTATGATAAATTAAATGAAAGAATTAATAAAGCTATAAACAATTCTTTAAATAAATATAAAATAAAAACACATGAGCCAATAGGATATAGTTCGTGTGGTTTTGCCGTTCAACACTATAGTATTGGAGAAGGAGATAAACATATTATTTATATGGGTGGCTGTCATGGAAATGAAATAATAAGTGTAGATTATGTTACTCAATTAATGACTAATTTGGCTAGTGGAAGTGATGTTTTTTCTAATTTTGATCCTAGCAAATTTACAATTGATTTTATACCATGCCAGAATCCTGAAGGATTTTATACAACAACATATGCTTTAAATACTATATTTAATAATATGAATGAAGATGAAATAAAACATTTTTGTAAAGATTATTATTTAGCTTATAAAGAGTATGATAGTTATGTAATAGGGTTAAATAAAATTATAATGGGTTTTTGTAAGCAATATAATATAGATAAAAGCTATGATAATTTATATAAGTTATTTTGGATGAAATTTAGAAATAAATTAGAAATATCAGTAAATGATGTTATAAATTTTTTTGAGGAATTTAATCCTAAATCAAAAGATTTAATTGTTAATTTATGGAATTCATATTTTAATAAGGAATCTATTATATTTCAAAATAAATTTTTAAGTATGTTTGATAAAATAAATTTAGATTGTATTCCAGAAAAAGATTTAGCACATAAAAAACTAAAAGAAAAGTTACAAAAAATGTATCAAAATAATTCTTTTTCATTAAGTACTTTAGGTAATTTTTATGCTAATGCTGATGGTGTTAATTTAAACGATAATAATGAATATTATTATAATAGTTTTAAAAAAGATTTTATAAAAGATAAAGTTGTATATGGTAAATTAAGAGAAATATGTACAATAAAATCTATACCAGGACCTTTAGGAATGCCTAATTATGATATGAATAAACCATTTGTTTTAGCAGAAGAAAATGAAGCTTTAATAAAGTTTGTTGATAGCTTAAAAGATAAAGAATATTTATTTATGAATTGTCACAGTACAGGTGGTTTAGTATATGCTTATCCTTATTATGATAGTAATGAAAATGTAAGAGATTTTAAATTTAATATAAATACTAAAATAGCATCTATTTACACAGATAAGACAGGTGAAGTATATCATTCGTTTTCAAATGATGCAAAAAATTATGAGCAATTAGATTTACCAGAAGAAATGTATGAAAAAGAAAGAAGAAAATATATTAAGAAGTCATCATATCAAGTAATGCCCCAGCCAAAGAAAATTACAGGAATAGGTGATATATTAAGAAGCAACTATAAGTCAGCATTTACTCTAGAATTATCGTTCATGGGCGGAAATCCTTGTGGTCCATATGGAGATGATAAGAATGTTTATTATACTATTAGAGCAAATGATGAAGCTTTAAATAAAGTATTAGGAGCTTTTAAAGATATAGAATATCTTTATGATGCAACATATGAAATTATAAAAAATGGTGATGATTTATCAGGATATAAGGCAAGTATTGATGGTTATGATGTAGTATATGAGGCTGGTAAAACAATATATAAACCTAAAAAATAGTACATTTTTTGTCTTTTTCATTAAGAATTTTGTTTATATATAGGGTTTTATGTGTTAAAATAATTAATGGGTGATGGATTTTGGCAAAAGATAATAAACTAAAACAAAGAAAAGTTGTTAATGAAGATATAACACAAATTAGAAATTTATTAATATTATTGATTGTAGTTATTTTAATTTGTATAGGAGCTTATTTTTTAACTAACAAGTTAATTAATAAAACTAGCAAAAAAACTGAAACAGAAACTAAAGTTGAATTTAATTATGATATTGCAACAATAGGTACAATGTTTAATAGACCAGAAAAAGAATATTATGTAATATTATATTCTAATAAAGATGATAGTGTTTTATATAATTCACTTTTAACTTCATATAGAAGTTCTGATAATTATATTAAAACATATTATGTTGATTTAGATTTATATGAAAATAATAAAGCATTAAAAGAAGAATTAAATAAAAAACCTACTAATAGTAATGAAGTTAGTGTAACAGGACCTACATTATATAAAATTGAAAAAGGTAAAGTAACTAATTGTTATTCTGATTATGAAAGTATGAGAAAAGTATTCGAATAGAATATTTTTTTTATTTTACAATTCTTTTTATTTAATTAAGTGTATATACTTTTTTTAGATAATAATTTATGTTAAAATAAATTTTGAGGTAATATGAAAAATAAAATTAAAGTGTCTTTTTTACAACTTATATGTTTAATGATTATACCAGGCCTAATTATGTCTATAATAATGGGTTCTTTAGTTTATAATAGTATGTCTAGAGCAGGTACTGTTAATAAAACAAATAATAAACATGTAAATGAATTTATAAGTGCATATAATAAATTAATTGACAGCTATTATGAAGATTTAGATGAGAGCAAATTAATAGATGCTGCTATAAAAGGAATGTTTAATTATACAGGGGATGACTATACTAATTATATGGATGAAGATGCTACTAATGTTTTAAACGAAAGATTAAATGGGACTTATGATGGGATTGGCATAAATATTGCTGAAGATAGTGAAGGTCAAATAATTATTAAGGATGTATTTGAAAATACTCCAGCAAGTGAAGCAGGATTAAAAGAAAATGATATTATTTTATATTTAAATGGAACTGATTTAGAAGATTATAGTATTAGTGAAGTTAGCGAAGTTATAAAAAATAATACATCAGATAATGTTACTTTAAAGATTCTAAGAAATAATGAAGAATTAGATTTTGAAATTAAAAAGAAAACTTTGATTAGTCCAAATATATATTCTTCTATAAAAGAAATAAATAATAAAAAGATAGGATATATTTTAATTGAATCTTTTTCAAACACAGTTGATACTCAAATAGAAACAACTTTAATAAGTATGGAAAAAGAAAATATAGATTCTTTAATTTTAGATGTTAGAGGTAATAGTGGTGGATATTTAAATTCATGTACTAATATATTAGAATTATTTTTAGAAAAAGGAAAAGTTATTTATTCTGTTCAAACTAAAGATGATAAAACAGAATATAAGGATAAAACAGAGGAAAAAAGAAATTATCCTATTGTAGTGTTAATTAATGGCGGATCAGCATCAGCAAGTGAAATATTAGCAGGAGCATTGAAATATAGCTATGGAGCAACTTTAATTGGTACTAAAACTTATGGTAAAGGTAAAGTTCAAAATACAGGATATTTAGATGATGGTACAATGTATAAATATACTAGTGCTAAGTGGCTTTTACCGAACGGCGATTGTATTGATAAAATTGGAATACAACCTGACATTAATATTGAGTTAAATGAAGAATATTTATTAAATGGAACTGAAGAATATGATAATCAATTAAATGAAGCTTTAAATTATCTATCTAAGTAATCTGACAATTATCGACAATCTTTTACATGATTAGACATAACTTGACAAAACATTTTCTTTTAATTTGTCGTTTATTATACTATAATTGTATACATGAAGCGAAAAAGGAGAGAATATGAAAAATAAAATACGAGTATTATTTGTTGATTCAGATAGTGAACAATTAAGTAGTATAGAGAAGTATTTTAGTAAACATGAAGTAATAGATATTGTCAAATTAATGTCTGATGGAAAAGAGGCATATAACTATATAAAAGCAAACGAATCTATGTTTGATGTTATAGTTATTGATTTAATATTATCAGGTAAAGATGGATTAAGTATAATTAAGGAAGTTAGAAAAATGAATACTATAAAAAGTATAATTGTTTTAACAGCGTATAATTCATTAGAAATTGTAAAACAAGTTAGCTTACTTAATGTAAATTATTTTATGTTAAAGCCTTTTGATTTAAAAGATTTAGAATATCAGATATTAACATGTAGAGCAAAAAATTCTAATATAATAGATAAAAATAAAGAATTGCAAGCTGCTATTACAAACTTGTTACATTCATTAGGTGTTCCTTCACATATTAAAGGTTATGAATATATAAGAGAAGGTATCGGACTTATGTATAGTCATCCTTCAATGATAGGAGCAATAACTAAAGAAATGTATCCTGAAATAGCTAATAAATTTAATACAACTAGCAGTAGAGTTGAAAGAGCTATAAGGCACGCTATTGAAATAAGTTGGACTCGAGGAGATTATGAGATAATGGAAGAAATATTTGGCCATAGCGTTGATTATGATCGTGCTAAACCTACTAATAGTGAATTTATTGCAACACTCGCTGATAAATTAAAAATTGAATCTAATTATTGAATAAAAAATAAATTTTATCCTCATTATATACATAAGATTTATAAGGAGGATTTTTTATGTCAAAATATAATAAGGATTATATAGATAAAATTCTAAAGTATTCAGAAGATGAAATGAATAAATTAAATCATCCATATGTAGGTACAGAGCATTTAATTTTAGCACTTTTAAAAAATAAAGATATAAAAAGTATTTGCGATAAATATGATCTTACTTATGAAATTTTTAAAGATGAATTAATTAGTATAATTGGTAAATCAAATGTAAAAAATACAACTATTTTACATACTCCTTTACTAAAAAGTGTAATTAATGAAGCTAAGAAAAATGCTAAAGAAAATAATAATGGTATAGTAACACCAGAACATCTTTTTTTAACGATACTAGAATGTGGAGATGGAATTGGTGTAAGAATACTTATTAGTTTAGGTATAGATTTAGAAAGTATATATGTAGATTTAAAAAAACATTTTAGTCCTATAACTAATAATTTATTAAAATATGGCTATGATTTAGGTGATAATGATATAAATTTAACTGATAGAGAACAAGAATTAAATCAAATAGTAGAAATATTACTTAGAAAAAATAAAAATAATCCATTATTAGTAGGAGAAGCAGGAGTAGGAAAAACAGCAATAGTAGAACAATTAGCAAAAAAAATAAAAGATAATTCTTATGAAAAACTAAAAGATTATAAAATATTTAATTTAGATTTATCTTTAATTTTAGCAGGAAGTAAATATAGAGGTGATTTTGAAGAAAGATTAAATTCAGTTATTAAAGATGTTATAAATAGTAAAAAAATTATACTTTTTATAGATGAAATACATACAATAATTAATGCTGGTGGTAGTGAAGGAGCGATAGATGCTGCTAATATTTTAAAACCTTATCTTAGTAAAGGCGAATTAAAAATAATAGGCGCTACAACAATAAGTGAATATGAAAAATATATGTCTAAAGATAAAGCTTTGATGCGTAGATTTGATATTGTTAATATAAATGAACCAAATAATGAAATGACAAAAAATATTTTATATAATCTTAAAGATAATTATAAAAAATATCATAATATTAAAATAACAAAAAATAATTTAGATATGATATTAGATTTATCTAATAAATTTATATTAGATAAAAAAAATCCTGATAAAGCAATTGATGTATTAGATAGTGTATGTTCTTATGTTAAAAATATTAATAAAAATAGTATATCTAAATCTGATATAGAAGCAGTAATAAGTAGAAAAATAAATAGAAAACTTCATGTTAATAATAATTATATATTAAAAAAACTTTATAAAAAAATATATGGTCAAGATGATCAATTAAGAAAAATTTTAAATATATTTATAAATAAAGAAAATAATAAAGTAGTATTATTATTAGGTGGTATTGGAGTTGGAAAGAGTATCAGTATTAAAGAAATAAGTAAAGAGTTAGGTATAAAGTATATAAATATTGATATGTCAGAATATTCAAATTATTATAATATAAATAATTTATATAATGGAGAAAGTAGTTTATATAATAAATTAGATAATAATAGTGTTATACTTTTTGATAATATAGAAAAGTGTAATTTATCTATATTAGAATCTATATTAAAAATTATAGATGAAAGAAAAATAATGGATAAAAATATATCTAATAGTTTTATATTTTTAAGTGCTACAAGTAAATTATCTTATAATATTGGTTTTAATAATGAATTAAATTCTATTTTATATGATAATAAAATGGTATTAAATAAAGTCGATTATATAATTAAATTTAATGAAATAAACATAGATAGTATTAATAAATATATAGAATTTAATAATATAAAAGATTTTGATTATAATTTATGTGATTATAAAAATTTTGGATTTAGAGGAATAAAAATAAGTTTAAATAGCAAAAATTTAATAAAATAAAAGTCATCAATTTGATGGCTTTTTTAAAGCTAATATTTTATCTGTAACTTTTCTTTCAACATGAAAAGAATGAAATTTAGTATAATCAGCATAATCTATTTTTACTAATTCAAATAAATTTAAAAGTTCTAATAAATCTTCTCCATCTGGTAAAAGAATATTTTTTAAATTTTTTTCTTTTCTACCTAAAGATAATAAATTTTCTAAATAAAATAATTTTTCAGTTAAATTTATAATATTTTTCAATTTGTATATTCCTGGATTATTTTTATCTTTTAAATAAGTTTCATTAAAAGTAATCCATTTATATAAAGGATCTTCATCAATACTATATTGAGGATCATAATAGCCTCTTATTTTTAATAGTTTTCCAAACCTAACTAAACTATTACAATAACTGTTAATAATATAAAAATCATTTTGAAAATTTGCACTAGGTGTTAATGTATGAAATTCGACTCCATTATTAAAGTTTATATTTTCTATTTGAAGATTTGATGTTGCATTTATTAAGTTTTCTTCATCATCAAATGGATAAATATTTGTTTCTGCAACTAAAACTTGACTATCTTTTGGTAATTTAGATAATTCATCTACTTTAAACTTAAACATTTTTTCTTTATTAGGAACTAGTTTGCATGCTTCACCTTTATCTGTTTTTAAATAAATCATAAATATTCCTCTTTCACTCAAAATATTATATTAGAAAAAATATTATTGTCAATATTTAATTGTAAAAACTAACTTTTTCATATACAATATATTAAGGAGGTATTTTAAATGAGATTTTATAATACTTTAACTAAACAAATAGAAGAATTTAAAAGCATTAAACCAAATTATGTTGGCTTTTATACATGTGGACCTACAGTTTATCATTATGCTCATATTGGTAATATGAGAAATTATATTGGACATGATATTTTAGAAAAAACTTTAGAATATCTTGGATATGAAGTTAAACGCGTAATGAATATTACTGATGTTGGACATTTAAGTGGCGATAGTGATATCGGTGAAGATAAAATGGTTCAAAGTGCAATTAAAGAAAATAAAAGTGTAATGGAGATAGCAAAATTTTATACTGATGCATTTTTCGAAGATTTTAAAAAACTTAATTGTGATATGCCAGATATAATTGAGCCAGCTACTAATTTAATAGATTTTTATATAGAAATTATTAGTGATTTATTAGATAAAAAAATAGCTTATAAATCTGGTGGAAATATATATTTTGATATTAGTAAAGCATCTAATTATTATGCACTAACAAATCATAATCAAAATGAGTTATTAGTTGGGGTAAGAGATGATGTAGAATTAGATAAAAATAAAAAAAATCCTGGAGATTTTGTATTATGGTTTACTAAAAGTAAATTTAAAGACCAAGAATTAAAATGGGATAGTCCTTTTGGAGTTGGATATCCTGGATGGCATATGGAGTGTAGTGGCATTAGTATTAAATACTTGGGTGAATATTTAGATATTCATGGTGGTGGAGTAGATAATATTTTTCCTCATCATACAAATGAAATTGCTCAAAGTGAGGCATATTTAGGCCATAAATGGTGTAATTATTGGTTTCATAATGAATTTCTAAATGATGAATCAGGTAAAATGAGTAAAAGTAAAGGTAAAATACTTACTGTTAGTACATTAGAAAGTTTAGGATATAATCCATTAGCATTTAGATTTATGTGTTTAAATAGTCATTATAGAAAACAATTAGTATTTAGCTTTAGCAATTTAGATAGTTCAGTTAATCAATATAATAAACTTATAAATAAAATAAATAGTATTAAAGATGATGGAATTTTATTAGAAGATTTATTTGATTTATATAATAAAAAATTTATTGATTACATATCTGATGATTTAAATACAGCAAATGCAATTAGTTTAATATATGATATATTAAAAGATGATAAAGTTAATAATCATACTAAATTAGAATTAATTAAAAACTTTGATAAAGTATTAAGTTTAAATTTAATAACTCAAACTACAAAAAATGAAAATCATGAATATATTATGAAAAAAATTGAAGAACGAAATGAAGCTAAAAAAAATAAAAACTTTGAATTAGCTGATAAAATTAGAGATGATTTAAAAAATGATGGTATAATATTATTAGATACTCGAGAAGGAACTACTTATAAGATAGAAGGATGATTAAATGGATAATATAGAATTATATTTATTAGCACTAATAATACCTTTAATAGCACAATTTTATGTAAGTTATAGTTATTCAAAATATAAAAAAGTAAGTAATAGTAAAAAAATAACAGGCTTTGATGTAGCTAGAAAAATATTAGATGAAAATGGTTTAGATGATATGTATATCGTTGAAACAGGAGGTAATTTAACAGATCATTATGATCCTAGAAGAAAAACTGTAAAATTAAGTGGAGAGATATTTCATGGAACTTCAATTGCATCTTTAGCAGTAGCAGCTCATGAATGTGGGCATGCTATTCAAGATAAAGAAGGCTATATATTTATGAGAATAAGAAGTTTTATTTTCCCAATAGTTAGTTTTGGAACTAAGTTTGCATATATAGTTTTATTGATTGGATTAATTGCAAATATGTTAAATGTAGTTTATTTAGGTATAGCTTTAGTAGGACTTGGATTAGTTTTTCAACTTGTTACTTTGCCTGTTGAATTTGATGCTAGCAAAAGAGCACTAAAACAAATAGAAAAGTTAAATTTAGCTCATAAAGATGATTCTAATGGTGCAAAATCAATGTTAAGAGCAGCAGCATTAACATACGTTGCAGGCGTTTTATCAAGTGCGTTAGAAATATTAAGATTACTTCTAATTTTTACAAACCGAGATGATTAAAATCATCTTTTTTTATACATTAAAATAGCATCTTTATTAGCATAATCTACTGAATTAAATTCTCTTAGAACAAAATCTTCTTCCTCAAATAAATCTCTATATAATTCTTCATATAATGGATTTTTCATTTCTTTATCTTCTATTAAAAATTTATAATTATATATATAAGCTAAGAATATAATACCATCTTCTTCTAATAAAGATGATGCAATATGTTTAATTAAATCAATAAAATTAGTTTTTCTATCAGCTCTTAATAAAAATTGATATATATTAGATAAATATATAATTTGATATCTTCTTTTATTTATATTATGTAAATTAGTAATATCACATTCATAAAAATTAGGATTTAATTTATCTATAATTTCTTTAAGTTTATAATAATTTTCTTCTTCTAAATATAAATTATAATTTATAGCATCTATTTTTTTAATATCTTTAAAAAATAAAGAAGATTTTCTTATTTTGTAAGAAGAACTGTATTCAGAATATACATAATCCCAAAATAATCTTGCTTCATCATTTAATTCACTTCTTAACTTTTCATATAAACTATAATTAAATAAATAATCATTTTTAAATATAGAAAAATCTTGAATAAAAAATCTTAAAAATTCATCATATTTTAATACTTTAATAGCAGCTTTTTTTAAAAACATATAATATTTAGTAAATACATTTGTATCAAAGCAATCAATATTTTTTGCTCCTAAAAGTAAGGCATTAAATAAATGATCACCAGAAGAACAAACAGTTAATACATCTTTTTTTTTAATTTCTTCTCTTAAAAAATATTCTTTAATATTTTCTGTAGTAAATGGATATAAAATTCCATATTTTTTTGCAATATCATCTAAAGATCTAAATATTTTTTTAGAACATATTATTGCATTTTTAGCATCATTAAGTATTTTTTGTTCACAAATTTTATCCATAATATTCCTTTCTAATATTGCAAAAAATTATATTTTATATTTTAATATTTATTGAGGTATTTGTAAATGGAAGATATATTTAGTAGATTAAATAAAAGTAAATTCAGAAGTAAGTTTCATTTAAAAAATAAACATATAGATTATATAAATAAAGTAGGGTTAGAAAAAATAAAATCACATGCTTATGACTTTGTTACTAATAGATTAAAAGTAAAACAACCTAATGATGGCAAACAAACTCCTTATGATGGGCATCCTGTATTTGTAGCACAACATGCATGTGCTATATGTTGTAGATCTTGCATATATAAATGGCATAAAATTAATCCAGAAAAAGTCTTAACAGAAAAAGAAATAGATTATTTAGTATCCATTATAATGAAATGGATAGAAAATGAGTTAAAAAGATGAGAAGAAAAGATTTAGATATTCTTAAATTTATTGGAATCATATGCATAATACTAGCTCATGTTAGTCCACCAGATCTTTTGTTTCAAATAAGAAATTTTGACGTTATTTTATTATTAATAGTATCAGCTATTTTATATTTTTTAAAAAATGATAACTCTTCTTATTTTAATTATTTTAAGAAAAGAATAAAAACCATATTAATACCTACTTATATATTTTTCATTTTATTTTTTACTATATTTTATTTTTTAAAACCCACATTTTTTAATATGCATTCTATTTATGATTATTTATTAAAAATAAGTGATATATATCGTTTAAAAAATTTTGATTATTTATGGATAGTAAGAATATACCTTATTATGGCATTATTATTACCTTTAATTAAAAAAATGCTAAATAAGATAGGTTTTAATACAACACTATTTATAACAATCTTACTTTATATTTTTTATGAAATATTATGTGAAAAAAAAGTATTTGATAATTATTTTCTATATAGATGGTTTGCATATATAATACCTTGTATTTTATTAATTGTTATATCTTATTGGATAAAGAATGCATCTAATATAAAATTATTTTCTTTTTCTATAATAAATATTATTATATATAATTTTATATTAGGACATTATTATCTTAAATATTTTAAGTTTCTAGATACTAATATTGCTAAAAAACCATTTAGAATATACTATCTTTCATATGCTTTAGGAGTATCTACTTTATTAATATTAATATTTAGAAATAAGAAATTACAAAATAAATTACATACTAAATTTGTAGAATTTGTTAGTAGAAATTCCTTTACAATTTATTTATGGCATATATTTTTCTTATATATAGTATTTATATATTTAAATGATATAAATTGGTTTTGTAAATTTATATATATTTTCTCTTCTAGTATATTAATAACATATATTCAAAATGAAACAATAAGATATCTTAATAAGAAAAATTAAGATAAACGATTAATTGATTCAAGAATTTGTTCTCTTTCTAAAGAATATTCTTGAGTCAATTTTTTTATTTTATTTTGACTATTGCCATCAAGATAAGAATGAGGATTATATAACGTTTTTTCTACAATACTTTGTAAAGAATTCATAAGCTCATATTTTGTAAAATCATTATATAAACTAGTATTCATAATTATTCTTTTATTAGCATCATTATTTAAAAATCCTATTAAATCTTTTTTTGGTAAAGTTTTTAATCTATTATCTCTAAATGCATATAAAAATTCTATTAAATTATCTTTAGTAATTTTTTGATATGTACAAAAATATGTTAATAAAGTTAATACTACTAACCAATCTTCACTAAAACCAAAACCACCTTTATATTTTTCAGCTTCAACTCTTTCTATCTTTTGTTCTAAATGTGGTTTACGTTTATTTTTTATATAATTATTTTTTAAAAGTTTATAAAATAAAGGTGATACATGTAATTCTATACTTATCATATTTTCATCAAATTGATAATTTTCTATGGCTTTTATAACTTCTTTAAATAATTCATATTTTACTATTGCAAAATTTTTATTTAATGTAATATTTGTATCTTTTAATATTTCTTTATTTATTAATTGTAATAATCTTTTTTTTATATAGTATTTATGATGTTCTTCACTAAAAGAAAAATAAATATAATTTAATGTATCAAATAAAATAGTATCGCTTGATAAATTAAAGTGATGAAAAGAACCTCCACCTTCAAATCTATAAAAACTTTTTAATTCAGGAAATTCTTCTAAAACATTTTTATATAAAGACATAGATTTCACCTCAAGCTAGTTATTCTAACATTAATTTTATATATTTTCAAATAAAAATATTATTAAATTATATAAAATAAAGTATAATAATAATGGTGATTTTATGAATATAGAAATATTAGAAGATAAATATATTACTTTTTTATTAAAAAGATGTCTTAATGTAGAAAAAACTAAATGTCTTTTAGTAAACTACAATATTGAAAATCAAAAAATAATAGATAAATTAGTTAAGATAGCTAAAGAAATGGGAGTTGATGATATATATTTAGATCCCATCGATTCTAAATTAAGACATGATACATTAAAAAATATTGAATTTGATAAAATAAAAGAAGAAAAGATATTTAATAAAGAAATATGGGATGAATATGCTTCCAAGAATCCTTCATTTTTATTGATTAGATCAGTATTTCCAGGATTAATGGGAGATATTGATGCAAAAAAATTAGCGGAAGCTAACTATAAAGAGCGTTCAAGTTGTCCTAAATTTAGAGAAAAACAAGCGCGTTCCTTAGTCCCTTGGTGTATCGCTACATTGCCAAGTATAGCATGGGCTAAAAAGCTTTTTCCAAATTTAGATGAAAAAGAAGCTTATGAAAAACTATATCGATTGATATTTAAAGTTTGTATGATTGATGATAATGATCCTATAGATAATTGGAATAATTTTTTAGAAAATCAAGAAAAGGTTAAAAATAAATTAAATTCATTAAAAATAACTAACTTACATTATAAAAATAGTTTAGGTACAGATTTATGGGTTGAATTGCCAGAAGATGCTTTGTGGCAATGTGCTGGTAGTACGAATGGAGATGTATTAGTTAATGTTCCATCTTATGAAATATTTACTTCTCCAAATTATAAGAAAACAGAAGGTATAGTTTATGCTTCTAAGCCATTATGTTATAACGATATAATAATAAAAGATTTTTATATAGAATTTACATCTGGTAAAGTTAGCAATTTTCATGCTGAAGAAGGAGAGGATTTGCTAAAAGAAATAATTGAAGGCGATGAATATTCTTGTTATTTAGGTGAAGTAGCATTGGTTAATTATGATTCTCCAATTTCAAATACGAATTTGACTTTTTATGAAACTACAATAGATGAAAATGCCGCTTGTCATTTAGCATTAGGTGCTGGATTTGAAGATTGTATAAAAAACGGATTATCTTTATCTAAAGATGAACTTTTAAAAAAAGGTATTTGTCAATCTAAAAATCATGTGGATTTTATGATTGGAACAAGTGATTTATTAATAGAAGCTGTAACTAAAAATGGCACAATTACATTGATGAAAGATGGAAATATTGTTATATAAAAAATTATTTACATAAAAATTAATATATGTTAGAATATACTTCATTAACGAGGGATTAAGATGGAAGATATTTTAAATATATTAGTAAGTTATTCTGAACAAAGAAAACTTGGAGATATAAACTTTATAAAGAAAGTACTTGATGAAATATTTTTAAATAATGAAAATTTACATCATTATATTAAAGATGTTGTATTTATTAATAATTTAAAAAGTCCAACTATTTTTTATAATTGTATAGAAAAGAAATTAATTATTAATTTAGATAAGATTTATCAAGAATGTAGTAAAATTTGTGATAAAACACTTTCTGATGAATGTCTTTATAGAAATATTTATATTATATATGTTTTATTAAAAGGAATTAATAGTGTAAGACTATTTAAAGCTGGACAACAAAAAATTGTGGATATTGAAACACTTATTTGTAATATTTTATATAATCCAGAAAAAGAATTTATTAAAAAGGATAAATTAACTAGAATATTATTAACTAGATCTAGTTTATTTAAAGATTCTTCTTTAATAAATAATTTAAGTAGAAGTTATGGTTTAAAGATATATTATAGCAATATAAATCCATTAGAAAGATTAGCTAATTATTATAGTATTAAAGAATTAGAAAAATTAATTAGACCACTTATGAAGTTTAATCCTAGGTTAGATAAAGGAATAAAAGATGGATTAAATCAAATGCTTATTAAGGGATACGATTTTAGTAAAACTATCTCTAGTCCAACAACAAGATTTTTTGATGAATATTATTCTCAAACTGAAGATAATTCTAAATACTTAGATATAGAATATAGAGATATTTATTATAAAGCTAATAATTCAGCATTAGAAACAAGAAAAAAATATGGATTAAGATTAACTTTAAAAGAGTACAATGATATGGAAACTAAATAGTTTCTTTTTTAATTTACATTTTTTTATTATTAGTTTATAATCTTTATAGAATAAGGAGGATAATATGTTAGAAGAATTTTATAAATATGTAAAATCTTTTGATTTAACAGATCCTCTTATCGAAAGAAAATATAAACATTCTATTAGAGTAATGAAATTATGTGATTTAATAGCGAAAGATAATAATTTTAATGATCATGATATATTTCTTGCAAATTTAATAGGATTATTACATGATTTTGGTAGATTTGAACAATGGCATAATTTTAATACATTTAGTGATTTAAAATCTTTTGATCATGCTGATTTTGGAGTGAATATATTATTTAAAAATAATATTATAAAACGTTATACAGATGATATAAATGAATATGAATTAATTTATACTGCAATAAAATATCATAATAAATATACAATACCTGAAACTTTAGATAGAAGAGAAGAAAAATTTTGTAAGTTAGTAAGAGATGCAGATAAATTAGATATTCTAAATTTAGTTTATATTGAAGACGATTTACGTATAGAAGATGACAATCCTATATCAAATAATGTAAAGAAAGCTTTTCTACTTGGCATGCCTATTAACATAAATGATGTACACAATAAAAATGATGATATAGTTTTAAGACTTGGAATGATTTATGATTTACAATATGATTTTTCTATAAGATATTTAAAAAATAGCAATATAGTTTCATTAATATATAAAAGAATAAAAAATAAAGAAAGATTTAAAATATATTTTGATAAAATAATAGAGTATATAGATAATAAATATAAAGAATTTGAAGAAATAAGAAAGCACTAGGAAAAATATCAGTAAATATTTCAATAATATCTTTATTTATAGGAATAATTTTAAATATAAAAATGAAAAATGCTAAAGTCAAATAGCATTTTTTATTATAATTTAAAGATGATAAGTTAAAATAATAAAGAGTAATCTTGTGTTAATTGTTTTGTTTAATAAATAGTGATAAAATATAATATTGAAATTTGTCTATAAAAAATTTGTGGCCACTATTCGTGTCCTAGTTAATGTTTTTAGATTTTGAAAGAAATGAATATTATTTTTTTATTGATAGTAAGGAGGATAAGCTATGTTTAAATTAGTATCAAATTATAGTCCAAATGGAGATCAACCGAAGGCTATTGAAGAATTGGTTAATGGAATTAATGAAGGCAAGAAACATCAGGTTTTGCTAGGCGCAACGGGTACAGGTAAAACATTTACTATTGCAAATGTAATTAAAGAAGTTAATAAGCCAACACTCGTTTTAGCTCATAATAAAACGCTTGCAGGACAGCTTTATGGTGAGTTTAAAGAACTTTTTCCAGAGAATCACGTTGAATACTTTGTATCTTATTACGACTATTACCAACCAGAAGCATATGTTCCTAGTAGTGATACTTATATAGAAAAAGATGCATCTATAAATGATGAAATTGATGAACTTAGACATAGTGCAACTGCATCTCTTTTAAAAAATAGAGATACTATAGTTGTTGCAAGTGTATCTTGTATTTATGGTATAGGTGATGTTGAAGACTATAAAGAAAAGATGCTTATATTAAATTTAAATGATACTATAAAAAGAGATGATTTATTAAAGAAGTTAATTGATATGACTTATGAAAGAAATCAAATAGATTTTCATAGAGGAACTTTTAGAGTAAACGGTGATATTATTGATGTAATTCCAATTGCAGAAAAGAAAAATGGAATTAGAATAGAATTATTTGGGGATGTTATAGATAGAATAAGCGAATTTGATATTTTAACAGGTGTAATAAAGCAAAATAAAAAAAGTGTAACAATATTTCCAGCTAGTCACTTTGTAACTAGTGAAGATAAACTAAAAATAGCAGTTGAAAGAATTCAAGATGAACTTGACGAAAGATTAAAATACTTTAAAGAAAAAGGAAAGCTTATTGAAGAACAACGTTTAAGAGAAAGAACACTTTATGATATAGAAATGTTAAAAGAAACAGGATTTTGTCATGGTGTTGAAAACTATTCAAGACATTTAGCATTAAGAGAAGAAGGAGAAACTCCAAATTGTTTAATTGATTTTTTTCCAGATGATTATCTTTTAGTTATTGATGAGTCACATGTTACAGTACCACAAGTTAGAGGAATGTATAATGGAGATAGAATGCGAAAGGAAACTTTAGTTAATTATGGTTTTAGACTTCCTAGTGCATTAGATAATAGACCTCTTAAATTTGATGAATTTGAATCAAAGATGAATCAAGTTATATATGTTTCTGCAACTCCTGGAGATTATGAATTAAATTTAGTAAACAATAATTATATTGAACAAATAATTAGACCGACGGGATTATTAGACCCTACAATTGATGTTAGAAAAACTGAAGGTCAAATTGATGATTTAATTGGAGAAATTAATAAAAGAATCGAAAAAAATGAAAGAACTATGATTACTACTTTAACTATACGTATGGCAGAAGAATTAACTAATTATTTAAAATCTTTAGGTATTAAAGTAGCATACTTACATAGTGAAGTTAAAACATTAGAAAGAATGAAAATAATAAGAGATTTACGTCTTGGAAATTACGATGTTTTAGTTGGAATTAATCTTTTAAGAGAAGGAATTGATATTCCTGAGGTTAGTTTAATAGCAATTATGGATGCTGATAAACAAGGCTTTTTACGTAGTGAAAGAAGTTTAATACAAACAATAGGAAGAACTGCAAGAAACGCATCTGGTCATGTAATAATGTATGCAGATAAAATTAGTGAAGCCATGGAAGCTAGTATAAAAGAAACTAAAAGAAGAAGAGAAATTCAAAATAAATATAATGAAGAGCATGGTATAGTTCCTAAAACTATAATAAAAACAATTAAAGAAGTTATTTCAAATGAAGTAGAAAAAGAAACTGATAAGCCTAAAATGTCAAAAAAAGAAAAACTAAATGTTATGTTGCAAATAGAAGAAGAAATGAAAGAAGCTGCCAAAAATATGGATTTTGAAAGAGCTATGGAGTTAAGAGATATTTTGTTTGAAATGAAAAGTGAATAATTTTAATTGATTGACTAACTTAGAATTTTATAATAAAATTTTAGTATACTTGGGAGTTGGTTTTGTGAAAAAAATTCTGATTTTCGGACATAAAAATCCTGATACAGATAGTGTTTGTGCTGCAATAAGTTTGAGTTATTTAAAAAATAATTTAGGCGAAGAAAGTGAAGCAAGAGTATTAGGTGAAATAAATGATGAAACAAAATTTGCTTTAAATTATTTTAATATAAGTAAACCTAAATATTTAAATGATGTAAAGGTTAGAATTAAGGATATCAATTATCATAAAGATTTTTATATTGATGAAGAAAAAAGTATATATGAAACTTATAATTTTATGAGTGATAATAATATAACAGGTATTCCTTTAGTAGATAAAGATAAAAAGTTTAAAGGATATGTTTCTTTAAAAGAAATAGCTCGTTCTATGATAAATGATAATACTAATTATTTAGATACTAATTTTGAAAATATAGTAAATACATTAAATTGTATACATTATATTAAAGTAAGTGATAAAATAAGAGGTAAAATAGTAGGCGCTACTTATGATGATAATACTTTTATAAATAATATTAAACTTGATAGCAATTCTATATTAATTGTTGGAGATAGAAGAAAAATTATAGATTATGCAATTGAATCTAAAGTTAAAATGATTATATTAATAGGAAGTCATGAACTAAATATAGAAGAATTAGTTGAATCTAAATCTAAAGGAATAAACATTGTATGTACTCCACTAACAAGTTTTGAAGTTAGTAGAAAACTTAATCTTGCTAATTCAATAAAAACAATCAAAAGAAATGAATTATGTATTTCTTTAGATAGAGAAGATTATTTAACAGATTTTCTTGATATCGCTAATAAAACTAAACATACAAATTATCCTATTGTTGATAGCAAAAATGTTTGTTATGGACTTTTAAGATTAATAGATATAAATGAATATGAAAAACATAGAGTAATATTAGTTGATCATAATGAATCTAATCAAAGTGTAATTGGTTTAGATGAAGCTTCTATATTAGAAATAGTAGATCATCATAATTTAAGTGAAATAAGTACAGATACACCAATAAACTTTAGAAATATGACAGTTGGTTCAGTAAATACAATTATATATCAAATGTATAAAGAAAATAATGTAACAATACCTTTTAATATAGCAGGACTTATGTTAAGTGCTATACTTTCAGATACAGTATTATTAAATAGTCCTACAACTAAAGAATTGGATAAAGTTGTAGTTAAAGATCTCGCTTTACAATTAAATATAGATTATCAAAAATATGGACTTGAGCTATTAAGAAGTGGTATGAATTATAAAGGGTATGATGTTGAGGACATAATTTATAGAGATTTTAAAACTTACTCTGTTAATGAACATAAATTTGGAGTAGGTCAAGTTTTTTCTGTTGATTTTGAGGATTTTAAAGATAGAGTAGAGGAATTTGTTGAAGAACTAGAAGATATCAACAAAAAAAATGGATATACAATCACATTATTTTATATTTCAAATATTTTAACAAAAGCTTCTTATGTTTTATATAATAAAAGCTCTGAATCAATTTTAAAAGATGCTTATGATTTATCTAATATATATGAAGGAATAGTAATTGATGGAATACTTTCTAGAAAACAACAAATAGTTCCTTATATAATGAGAGTAATTGAGAAAATATAAAAACACCTGTAAAAACAGGTGTTTTAACTATTTATACCATCGATATATCCAATAACTTTATTCTTTTTATCTTTTGATAATTTATCAAATAAATCCAAAAGCATTAAATCAGTAACATCAAAGCCATTTTTCTTTATACTTAAAAGTGGCATATCATCATTAATTCTTCCTAAAAGATAATCTGTAGAAGTTCCTAAAAAATCTGCAATTTTAATTAAAGTTTCAACTGATGGATAAGCTTTACCTGATTCATAAGCTGATATAGTTTCTTGACTAACTTCTGCAGCAATACTTAATCTAATTTGTGTTATTTTCTTTTTCTCTCTGATTTTTTTAAGATTTTCCATCCTTCACCTCAAAAAACAATCTTTATATATATTATTGTATAAGAAATAATTTTATATTATAGATATTATAATTATATTTTGAAACAGAATAGATTTATATATACGTACATATTATGTCGAAAAATACAAATAAAGTTTTAAACTATTTTTATTATCATAAGTTTATTTAGGAGGTAATCATGGAACTAAATGGACTTAGTGATGATGAAGTAAAAGAAAGCAGAAAAAAATATGGAGAAAATATAGTAAATAATACAAAATCTCATAGTTTCTTATCTTTATTATTAGAATCATTTGGAGATCCAATAATTAAAATTTTATTAATAGCTTTAGCAGTTAAAGTAACACTTTTATTTAGAAGTTTTGATTGGTTTGAAACATTAGGAATATTAATCGCTATTTTTCTTGCTTCATTTATTTCTACTTTAAGCGAGTATGGTAGTGAAAAAGCTTTTAAAAGACTTCAAGAAGAAAGTTCTAACATAGATGTTTTAGTAAAAAGAAATTCTTCTATAAAAAAAGTAAAAATAAGTGAAGTTGTAGTAGGTGATATTGTATATTTAGAAAGTGGAAATTTAGTTCCTGCAGATGGAATTATTAAAAAAGGAAGTATATTAATAGATGAGTCTCAATTAAATGGAGAAAGCAAAGAAGTTTCAAAAAGCATAAATGATAAAATATTAAAAGGTAGTATAGTTTATGATGGTACATGTTATTTAAAAGTAAATGCCGTTGGTAAAAATACTGTATATGGTAATATTGAAAAAGAACTATTAGAAAAAACAATTGATAGTCCTCTTAGAAGTAGATTACATAAGCTTGCTAAAGTTATTAGTAGAATTGGATATATTGGTTCTGTATTAGTAGTTATTTCTTATTTATTTTCAGTTATTGTAATAAATAATAATTATGATATGAATTTAATAATGGAAACTATTACATCTCCAAAAATAATGATAGATTATTTAATATATTCCCTTACATTATGTGTAACAGTAATTATAGTAGCAGTTCCTGAGGGACTTCCTATGATGGTAGCTTTAGTTTTATCTAGCAATATGAAACGTATGTTAAAAAGTAATGTATTAGTTAGAAAATTAGTTGGAATTGAAACAGCTGGTAATATTAATATATTATTTACTGATAAAACAGGTACTATTACTAGTGGAAAACTATCTGTTAAAAAATTAATTAATTATAAAGGTATAGAGTGTGATAAATTAAAATATAAAAATATTTTTATTGAAAGTCTTTTATACAATAATATGAGTTCTTTTGGTGAATATGGTGCAGTTGGAGGAAATAGTACTGATCAAGCTATTATGAATTACTTAAAGTTAAGTAAACAAGAAGATTATGAAGTAATAATAAATTTTAATAGTAAATATAAATATTCTTGTACAAAGATGGTTAACAAAAATATATTTTATTTTAAAGGAGCTAATGAAGTAATAATAGATAATTGTGATTATTATTTAGATGAATTAGGTTATAAACAAGTTTTAAGAAATAAAAAAGATTTATATAATATAATTTATAATTTAACTAAAGAAGGTTATCGTATTATATCAGTAGCTTATAAAAAAGAAAATTCATCTCTTGAAAAATTATGTTTTATAGGATTTGTAGTAATTAAAGATGAAATAAGAGAAAATGCAAAATATGGGGTTCAGTTGGTACAATCTGCTGGTATAAAAACAGTTATGATAACAGGAGATGATAAAGATACAGCAATTTCTATAGGTAAAGATATAGGTCTTTTATCAAGTAAAGAGGATATTGCTTTAACAAGTGATGAATTAAATAAAATGACTGATGAAGAAGTAGCAAGAATAATTAATAATTTAAAAATTGTTGCAAGAGCTTTACCTAGTGATAAAAGTAGATTAGTAAAAATATGTCAAGCTAATGGATTAGTAGTTGGTATGACAGGCGATGGAGTCAATGATGCTCCAGCATTAAAATGTGCGGATGTTGGTTTTGCAATGGGTAGTGGAACTCAAATAGCAAAAGAATCATCTGATATAGTAATTATGGATAATAATTTAATTTCAATAGGAAATGCAGTATTGTATGGAAGAACAATTTTTAAAAGTATAAGAAAATTTATTATTTATCAATTAACAGTAAATTGTTGTGCATTAATTTTAAGTATAGTTGGTCCATTAATTGGTATATCAACACCAATAACTGTAGTTCAAATGCTTTGGATAAATATGATTATGGATACTTTAGCAGGTTTAGCTTTTAGCTATGAAGCTCCACTTGAATACTATATGAAAGAATTACCCAAAAAAAGAAATGAACCTATAATAAATAAATTTATGTATTTAGAAATAATTATAATTGGAGTATATTCTTCCTTACTTTGTATATGGTATTTATCTAGTGATTGGGTTAAATCTATTTTTAGAGCTAGTCATAATGATGTATATTTTATTACAGGTTTTTTTGCTCTATTTATATTTTTAGGAATTTTTAATGCATTTAATTCAAGAACAACTAGATTAAATTTATTTAGTAATATAAGTAAAAATAAAGTATTTATTATTATATTTTGTTTAATTGCTTTAGTACAAATTATATTAATATATTATGGCGGAAGTATATTTAGAACTTATGGTTTATCTATAAAAGAGTTACTATTTGTTTTAATACTTTCATTTAGTGTAATACCAATAGATTTAATAAGGAAATTATTCTTTAAAAGAAAAAACGTATTAGATTACGTTTAGCTACATATAACCATTAATAATAGTTTTAGTTTCTTTTATAGTAATAAATGCATTTTTATCTAATTTCTTAATAAGGTTAGTTAAATCATCTAACTTTTTTTTATTTGTTTCAATTAAAAGAATCATTTGTTTTTTATCATTATTTAAAATAGATACTCCATAATTATGTTTTTTAATTTCATTAGTATTTTTTATTTTATTAGAAATAACCATTAATTCTATATTTGTTTTAACAAATTTATCTATAAATATAGTACCAAGAATAGTTCCTGTAGTATATCCTCCAGAATAACTAAGTACTATAAATATATTTAGTTCTCCATTTAAAGCTTCTCTTGCAACTAAAAACCATATAGTTATTTCAAGGAATGCTATAATAGCAACTATTAAAGTCTTTCCTCTTAAAACATATGTAGTTCTTATAGTATTCAAAGAAACATCAATAATTCTTGCAAAAAAGATTTCTATACATTTGAAAAAAAGCATATAATCACCAATATTAGTATGAAGTTTATTTTTTTACTTATACTATAAATGGTGATGAATTTGTATTATGTAAATATGTTTTTATTTTATTCTATTTTAGGAAATTTATTTGAAAGAATATTTATGAGTTTAAAACATGTAGATTATGTAAGTGGGTTTATGGGGTCTATTTTTACACCAATATATGCTATAGCAGCTATTATTATATTATTTATTCATAATAAAATAAAAACTAAAAATACATTTATAAAAATAGTAGAAGAGTTTTTAATATATGGTGTTGTTTTAAGTATAATTGAGTTTTTAGGTGGTTATTTGATAGAAGAAATATTTAATAAAATATATTGGAATTATACACCATTTAAATATAATTTAGGTAAATATATAAGCTTAGAAAGTGCTTTATTATGGGCATTATTATCTATTATATTAATATATATAATACAACCTATTTTTAAAAAAATAGAAAAACATATACCAAAAATAGTAACTATAATATTTAGTATATTTTTTATAATTAATATAATTTATATTTTTATAGTTAAATAACCTATTTTATAAAAATCAAATAACATAGTATAAATTGGAGGTAAAAAATATGTTATTTGAGTTTAAAGATGATACAAATAATTTTTATGATTTAGATTTGGATTATTTTAATTTAAATAAAAAAAATATAGAACAAAAAAAATATAACAATAAAAATGATTTAAATTTAGAAACAGGATTTTATTTAGGAAATATATTTACTGACTTATATGATCCATATAAGAAATATAGTCCTAAAAAAATAAATGGTTATAGTGAAAAACAAAAAATGTTATTAAAATTACAAGAATTAGATTTTATAATTAATGATTTAAATTTATATTTAGATATTAATCCAACAGATTCTATGATGTATGAAGTATTTAAAAAAGTTTCTTTAGAATATGATGAATTAAAGAAAAAATATTATGAAAAATATCAAGTACTAGAATTATGTAAAGATGTATATGGAAAATATACATGGACAAATAATCCATGGCCATGGGATGGAGGTTACTATGTTTAAATATGATAAAAAGTTGCCTTATCCTATAGATATAAAGAAAAAGGATTTAAAAATGGCAAAATATATTTTAACGCAATTTGGTGGACCTAATGGAGAACTTGCTGCTGCTATGAGATATTTCTCTCAAAAGTTTAGTATGCCTACAGAAGAAGGTAAAGCGTTACTTTCAGATATCGCTACCGAAGAATTATCACATAATGAAATGATTGCTACCATGGTTACACAATTAATGAGCGGCGCTACTGTTAAAGAATTAGAAGATGCAGGTTTAGCTAATATATATACTGAGCATGGGTATGGTGTTTATCCAACTGATTCAAGTGGAGTATCATTTACAGCAGCTTATTTTTCAAACGTAGGGGATCCTATAGCTAATTTAAGCGAGGATATGGCTGCAGAGCAAAAAGCAAGAGCTATTTATGAACATCTAATAGATTTAGCTGATGATGAAGACGTAATACAACCTTTATTATTTTTAAGACAAAGGGAAGTAGTTCATTTCAATAGATTTAAAGAATTATATGAAAAATATAAAAAACTAAATTTTTAAAAAAGTGTAGAATTATCTGCATTTTTTTTGCTTTTTTATATGTAAGTTAATTTACTTATTTTTTTTATTATGATAAAATATAATTAATTGAAAGGGTGTTGTTATGAAAAACTCTGTACCTAGAAAAAATTATATTGCATTAGTTATTATGATTATTGCTGTGGTAATATTGACATTTTTAATTTTTGGATTGAATAAAAAATATAATAATAAAAAATTAGAAAAAAGTAATTTTGATAATTATGTAAATAAAGTATCATTAGAAGAAATCAGTGATATATTAAATGAACCAAGTAGCGAATTGTTTATATTTATAACAAAAACAGGTGACGAACAAATATATAATGAAGAAGGAAAGTTAAAAAATATAATAAAAAAATATGATTTAAGAGATAATTTTATTTATATTGATTATACTGATTATGATGATTTAAAAGAATTAAATGATAAGTTTAAAACAGAAATTAATACTATTCCAGCATTATTATTTTATAGAAATGGTGCTTTAGAAAAAGTTGTTGAATCAAAAGATGTTGTTCTTTCTTCTGAATTTCAAAAATTGTTAGATGAATATGAGATAAGCGAATGATAAATGTTGTACTTTTTGAACCAGAAATTCCACAAAATACAGGAAATATAATGAGAACATGTGTAGCAACAGATACACGTTTACATATAATTAAACCTATTGGATTTAGTCTGGATGATAAATATATTAAAAGAAGTGGTGTTAATTATATTGATAATTGTAATTATACCGTATATGAAAATATAGAAGAGTTTTTTTCGAAAAATAAAGGAACATATTATTTTTTAACTAGATATGGTCATAAACCTCATACAAGTTTTGATTATAGCAATAAAGATGAAAATATATATTTTATATTTGGAAAAGAATCAACAGGAATACCTACTAAAATATTAAAACCATATATAAATAATTGTATGAGAATGCCTATGACAGATAAAGTAAGAGCTCTTAACTTATCAAATACGGTTGCAATTATGGTATATGAAGCATTAAAACAACAAGATTTTAGAGATTTACTAAGGGAAGAACCACATAAAAGTAAAAATTTTATTGAAGAAACGGGATAAAAAAATAGTACTAAAATAGTACTTTTTATTCTGCTTCTTCAATTTTTATAGCATCTGTAGGGCAATTTTCTTGAGCCATTTTAGCGTTATCAGTTACAGTATCATTTATTACTTCTGATTTTCCTTCACTATCGAAATCAAAAGTTTCAGGTGCATTTGCAACACACATGCCGCAGCTAATACATAAAGATTTATCAACATTAACTTTTTCCATATTATCCTCCTTATTTAATTTGATTATACTATTTTATTTATCTTTAATCAATTTTTAATATGTCTAAAATAGAAATATTTTGTAGAATATTATAATTTAATATGTTAGAATTATAATAAGGTGATAGTATGAACTCTAGAATGGATAAATATACAGAAACTCCTAATTTAAAAAGCAGAACTGAAAAAAATAAGAATTTATATGAAGAAATAAAAAATTCTGATATAGATAAATATGATATAAATAGTAATGCAACAATTATTGAAGAAGATTATAATGTTATTGATGTCGATAAAATTAGAGATATGTTAGATAAAAGATATAGAGATACAATGCCTAAAAGAAATATAACATTAAAAGAAGATGAAACAGATTCTATATTAGAAAAAATTCATGATACTAAAGAATATGATATTAATGCTATTTTAGAAAAAGCAAAAAGTACTCAAAAAGTAGATTATGAAAAAGAAAGATTAAAAAGGGTTCATGATACTCAATATGATATATTAAAAAATTTAGATATTAAAACTGATGAAGAACAAAATATAGAAGAGACCGATGAAAACATAGTTAATTTAATTAATACTATTACTGCATTAGAAATGGATTATAAAGAAAAGAAGGAAAGTGGAAACACTACTGCATTAGATTTGTTAAATGATTTATCTGATAATGATACTTCTTCAGTTTATCAAACATTAGAATTAGATAAAGATAAAATAGAAGAGAATTTAGAAAAAACTAATGAATTAGATAATACTATAGATGAAAATTATGAAGATTTTAAAGAATTAGAAAAAGATTTGAAATCAAATAGTATTGCTATTAAGATAGTTGTATTAATATTTGTAATAATTATTTTAATAATAGCAATTATATTTTTAAAGAGATATATTTAGAGTTTAAATAACTCTTTTTTCATATAAATTAATATGAAGAGATTTTATAATAAAAAAATAATTAATCATAATAAAATTATTATTATGATTATTTTGGTTATATTTTTTGATATAGTTTTAATTTCTAGCTATATAAATAAATTAGGTAAAACAGTTGTTAGTATCGCTAAAATAAAAATAGAAGAATTAACTAGGTATTATGTTAATCAAACTATAAAAAAATATTTAAATTATGACGTATCTAATTATATTAATTTAAATTTGGTAAATAATAATATTGTAAGTATTGATATTGATAATAATAATTGTAATAAATTATTAAAGAATATAATTAATGATTTAGAAAATAATATAAAAGATATTGAAAAAGGAAATGTACTTGACTATTATAATCTAGAAATTATAAATGGAGATAATGGGTTAATATTAATGGTTCCAACAGGTGTAATTTTTAATAATGCAATGCTTGCTAATTTTGGACCTAAGATACCTGTTAAAGCAAGTTTTTTAGAAAATTTAGATTCTAATATTGATGTTGATGTTACTAATTATGGTATTAATAATGCACTTATTAAACTTTATGTAATTATAAATATAAAAGAAATTATTGAAATGCCAATAGATAGTGATGAAGTTCAAATGAATTATAAATTTTTAATAGCAAGTAAGCTTGTAAATGGAAAAGTTCCAGATTTTTTAGGAACAAATTTTAATGAATCTTCTAGTATCGTAAAAAAAGATGTCAACTAATTATTCAATATAGAATTTTAATTATAATAGTGATATACTTTTTATAGTAGGTGGTGATTGCTTATGGGTAAAAAATTTATTAATGATAGTATAGATAGCGGTATAAGCAATTACATGCTTATAAAAGACTCTAAAGAGTATGATAAATCTCATATTTTTGAAGTATGCATTATTAGTTGTCTATGTAAAATATATGGAGAAATAAATATTATAAATCCTTATAGAATAGATAATGAAAATAGTTTTAAGAGTAATTTAATAATGTATGGTTTAAAAGTATCTGAAATGGAAGAATTTATTAAATTAATGGATGATTATTCTAAATGGCTTAATAGTGAAAGAGCTGTTGGTAAAACTAATTTAACAAGTAAAATAGAAATAATTTTAGTCAATATGATTTTAGTAAGAAATAAAGCAGTTAAGTTTACTGCCGATGAAATAAAATATTTTGATAAATTCTTTGATCCTATTAATAATAATATTGCAACATTACATAATTTAATAACTAAAGATGTAAGTGTTGTTCCTATGTATTGGAATAAAAAGAAAACTCTTTTAAATAGCAAATATAAATTTAAATTTGTAAGAAATGATCTTCTAAGTTCATCTACTTATAAAAAATATAACTTAGATGTTAACGAAGTAAGTAAGATGAGTGAAGAAAAAGTAAAAGAAATAAATAATAAAATTTTAAAATCAGAAAAAGAAGATAAAACAAGAAGAAAGAGATTTTTACCTAAACAATTAATTATTACAAGTGGTAATGGATTCGTTGATACATTAATGTTATTAAGCATAATGACTACTGAAATAATGATTGGTATTATAATAGCGTTATATTTTTTGAGGCATTAATATGATAGAAGTAGAAGATATAAAATATGAATTAATTGAAAATTATAAAGATGCTTTTAATAAAGATGATTTTGTTAAATTATATACAGATTATTTTTATGATTTTGATTATATTGTAGGTGATTATGTAGGTACGCAACTAAGATTAAAAGGTTTTTATGATGATAAAAATAAAAAAAGCAAAAAGATAAATAAATTTTCTTTAAAAGATGAGTATTTAAAAACAAATTGTGTATATAATTGCAAATTTTTTGTATTAAAGAAGATTTAGTCTTTTTTTTTTTTATTATATATGTTAAAATATTTACTAGAATAGTGAGGGATTTTATGAAAAATCAGATAACTATAAAAGATAAACAAGGTAATATAGAAACTGTTGATTTAATAGCATATTTTAAAATAAAATCAACTAATAAAAATTATGTTTTTTATACAAAAAATGAAGTAGTTCAAAATGGTTTAATAAAAATATATGTTATCGAAGTTGGTGGAAATAACACTATAAGTGATGATGAGTGGATGAATTTAAAGAAGGTAATGCAAGGTATGATAACAAATACTACATTACCTGATGTTGAAGTTTTAAGTACGGATGGGGTGATAGAATGTTAAATATTGCACCAAGAATGATAGGAATGCAAGATGCTCATATAACGGGCATGATTACATATTATAAAAATAATGGTGGAGAAATAAAATCTGCGGGTACAATGGCTGATTTTTTAGGAGAAAGTTTTGCTACTCCAGCTGCGGCAGGACCAACAACAGCGAA
>CANRPF010000013.1 GCA_947632375.1 uncultured Bacilli bacterium | reverse complement strand
GAGAAAAGCGTTATGTCCACGGCCCCGCGGTTGTGTTCCCTAAACCTACTGAGACTTTTGTTGAAACACCTAATGGTGGCAATATTTTTCGCGCTTTGGAACTCTCGCCAATTAGTGGAATTTATATCAAAGTAATTGCCGCGTATGACGAGAAAGATAAGAGCGGAAAGGTTATTCATCATCCTGTTGGTGAAGAACTCTTTATTACAGGTAATGATCAGATGATCTATTATCCGCGTCCAGAGCATGCAATGATCCAGTATGATAGTAAGTATATGCATCATGCTATTGCGATTCCTGAAGGCGAAGGCCGCTACATCCTAAATAGATTAACTGGAGAAATTAAAACTATTAAAGGACCTAAGATGTATTTGCCAGACCCACGCACAGAAGTTGTTGTTAAGAGACGTCTTACAGATACAGAATGTATTCTTTTCTACCCTGGTAATAATGAAGTTCTTACTTACAATAGAGGACTGACAGAGAGATCTGTAGAAAAGTCAGCTAAAAAATGTGCAACTACAGATATGCTATCTGGTTTTTCAACGTCTGATCAGGAAGCAACTCTTGCAATTTTTGAAGCTAATGCAAATATTAGTCGCGGGACCTCTTACACCAAACCGCGCACAATTACTCTTGACACAAAGTATGATGGAGTAGTTTCTATTGACGTTTGGACTGGATACGCAGTTAATGTGGTATCAAAAACAGGGAAAAGGGAAATTGTAGTTGGGCCTACAACAAGATTGTTGGATTATGATGAGACTCTTGAATCTATGAGTCTATCTACAGGTCGACCTAAGACAACTGATAATCTTTATAAGACTGCTTATCTAAGAGTTGATAATAATAAGATTTCCGATCTTATTAATATTCAAACTAAAGATTTTGTAGAAGTAAAGATTAAGGTATCTTATTGTGTAGACTTCTTAAAGGAATATAAAGATAAATGGTTTAATGTAGAGAACTATGTAAAGTTCCTGTGTGATCGTGTCCGCAGTCTATTGAAGAGAGAAGCCAAGAAATATACAATAGAAGAATTCTACACTAATTCTTCTGATATTGTAAGAAATATTGTTCTTGATATAGACGCGGAGAGAGGCGATTCTAATAAAAAGTATGGACGGCTGTTTACTGAAAATGGTATGTTCATTAATGATGTAGAAGTATTAAGTATTCAAGTACAGGCTGATGTTGCCACGCTTATCGAAGAACATCAGGAAGAAATGGTAAGAAAAGCCCTCGAATTATCCGATGCTCAGAGAAGAATGGAAGTAACTTCAAAGTTATTTGAGTATGAAAAGAAAGAAGATGAATTAAGATATCAGGCAGAGGCTGAGGCAATCAAGCTAGAAGAAGAGCTTGAAATGAAGAAACTCGAAAAACAAGAAGCTATTGCCAATAAGAAAACTGCTCTTGATATGGCAACATGGAAAGCAAATGTTGATACTCAGGAATATAAAAACGCGGTTTCCGCGGCTGAGTTAGAAAGAGTTGTTGCTACAAATGAGGTAAGAGTTGCCAATAGTAAAGCAGTTGCGGAAGTTGAGAAGAATAAACAAGAATCTTATGCCGCGGCAATCGCAACTATTATGAACTCTATTTCTCCTGATCTAACCGCCGCGCTTAATGCACAAGCTAATGGAGACATCATGAATGGTCTTGGAAAAGCTATTGCTCCATACGCTATGGCTAATAAAGAGAGCGTTGCTAGTGCAATTAATACATTAATTCGCGGAACTAGCTTTGAAGATACATTAAAAAATATCAATTCATGCAAAGAGCCAAATGCATGATAATCAATAGGGGTGAGTAATCATCCCTATTGATTTTTATTTAAAAATTTGTTATAATATTATTATAAAAATAAAGAAAGGGTTGATGTTTATGAAAAAAGATTACTATGCAGAAATTGACAAAGTAATAAAAGAATATGAAAATTATAAACCCTATCATATAAAAACTATGGAATGGGCGGCAGACCGCATTGATTGGTGTTGGAAATGGCGTAAAATAACAAAAGAACAAATGGAAGAATTGGCAGAACGTATAATATTGTATTATGAAAGAGGTATCATTTAATGAAAAGAAAATATGCAGTAGCTTATATGGATTTTTTTGAAAAACGCATGCACATGAAAATAATTAAAGCAACAGACGAAATAGATGCATTGTATAAAGGATACTTCTTCTTTGTAGGAGATCATGTAAGACCTGGCATAAAAACAATAGAAGAGTTTCAAGAAGAAATGTATGATGAAGATACTATGATGGGAGTGATAAGAATATGAAAGAAAATATTTATTTTTTAGCCGATTTACATGGAACGCATATACCAATCCGCGACCTTTGCGCTAGAGTTCCTAAATTAAAAAATGCAAAAGATAAAGATAAGGAGAATAATTTCCTTATTCTTTTAGGAGACTCTGGTTTTAATTATTTTTTAAATCATAGGGATGAAGAATTTAAAAGAAAAGTTGGCAAATATCCATTTACTTATTTTGTTATACGCGGGAACCATGAGCAGCGGCCTAGTATCTTAGCAAAGGAGTCTCCTGATAAATGGCATAGAGAAATTATGTGGGGATGGGAAGTGTGGGTTGAAAATGAGTATCCATATATTAAATATGCTATGGATTATGTTGCTATGTATTATATTCCATATGAGTTAGATTATGTGGATCCTGGAGATGGTACTGAATATTATCATTATTTAAGAACATTAGTTATCCCTGGCGCGTATAGTGTGGATAAAATTTTTAGACTTCATAATAATTGGAGCTGGTTTCCAGAAGAGCAATTATCAGATACAGAAAGAAAAGCGGGAAAGCTTTTGCTTGAGTCTATTGATTGGCAATGTGATTTAGTGTTATCTCATACTTGTCCAACTATTTATGAACCCACTGATTTGTTTCTTCCTATTGACCAGTCTATTGTTGATAAAACAATGGAGCGATATTTAGGCGAAATAGAATATAAATTAAATTATAAGGTCCACTTATGGGGGCACTATCATTGTTTTAGAGAGTATCCTAGAGATATAGGAGTTCCTTCTTGTGAAAATCCAAGGCAATTAATGATATTTAATGATTATGGAGTAGAATTAAATGATATTATGACAAATCCCTATTTGGTCAATCGTTTATAATTCTTTAAAAGTATTTTTTAAGTATTTTGGAGATTAGAATATTTTTTTCTTATCTCCAAAAATACTTAAAGGAGATAAATAAAATGACAAGTGAAGATATAAAAGTTGGCGCTCAATTTGGACGATGGAAAGTATTACAAATAAATACAATTAATCCAAAATCAAAAGCTAAGCATCCACCTAAAATGGCTTTATGTGAATGTCAATGTAAAAATAAAACATTAAGATATAAAGAGTACAGAGATTTATATTCTGGGAGGTCTTTATCCTGCGGATGCCTAAGAAATGAAAAAACTACAATAAGAAATAAAGCTAATTCTTCAGTTAAAGTAGGTAATATATATGGATTTTTAGAGGTAGTTGAAGATTTAGGATATAGACAACAATCAAGAGGAAAGAATGAAAGTTGGTATCGTTGTATATGTCATCATTGTGGAAATACTAATTTTGAAGTCAGTGGTAATAATTTACAATCTGGTACAACTACTTCTTGTGGATGTGTAAATTCACGCGGAGAAACTCTTATTCAACAGATATTACAACAAAACAATATTAATTTTTCAAAAGAATATAGTTTTCCAGACTTAAAGAGTGATAAAGGTTATGTTGTTCGTTTTGATTTTGCAGTATTTGAAAATAATAAGTTAGCTTATTTAATCGAATTTGATGGACGCCAACATTACGAAGGACCTGATGCTAAATGGACTCATTCTTATTCAAAAGAAGAGCTACAACAAAGAGATCAAATGAAGAACCAATATTGTAAAGAACATAACATTAAATTAAAACGTATTCCTTATTATGATATTGGCAAAATTACATTAAAGACATTAAAAGATGACACATTTACTATATAACAATAATCCAAATTATAATGATCACTTCCGCACGATGTTATTTATTAATGATTATGCTTTTAAACTCAATAACTATAGTAATAGAAAAAATAATAAGCTATAAAAAGCTAATGGCGAAATTGGAGAATTTTATTAAATAAGGAGGCTGTATTTTATGATCATAGGAGATAAAAGAGAATTAGCTTATGTAGTTAAAGTAGATGACATAAAACCAATAGAAGGCGCAGATCGCGTAGAGCTAGCTTGTGTTAGCGGCTGGCGCATCATGGTGAGAAAAAATCAATTCAAACCTGGCGATTATGCTATCTACTTTGAAATTGATTCCAGAGTGCCCGAAAAAGAACCTTTTATGTTTCTTGAACCAAAACATTTTAAAATTAAAACACAGAAATATTTTAAAGGAACCGTATTCTCACAAGGACTTCTCATGTCTATTGATGATTTTTTAACAGAAGATGACAAGCCATCTTGGGCACTAAGTTTAAAGGCTCGTATCTTAGAGGGAAAAAATATAGAGCATGAAACTTTAACAGATGTAATTGGAGTTACTTATGCTGAAGCGAGTGACAACAAAAGAAAAGCTAACTCTGAGGATAAATATAAAAAAATGGCACAGCGGCGGCCGCGTATTTTCAAACAACCCTGGGCACGATGGATGATGAGACGCGAATGGGGACGTAAAATTATGTTTATTTTCTTTGGTAAGAAGCAAGATAAGAAAACTGCTTTCCCGACCCATTTTCCTTTTGTTAAAAGGACTGATGTTGAAAGAGCTGAAAATATGCTTTTTATTTTTGAAGATAAAAAACCCTATATTAAAACCTATAAGTGTGATGGCAGTTCTGGCACATTTATACTTGAACGTAAAAGATTCAATAAATTTGAATTTTACGTATGCAGCAGGAATGTTAGACAATTAACTCCAGATCAAAAATCTTTTTATGACGAGAATTATTATTGGCAAGTAGCTATTAAGTATGATATTGAAAATAAACTTAAAGATTATTTAGAAAAACATCCAGAGTTAGATTATGTTTGCTGGCAAGGAGAGGTGTGTGGGCCTGGAATTCAAAAAAATCCACATAAATTAAACGAATTACATTTATTTTGTTTTCATATGATTGATAGCAAAATAGGTAAATATGATATAAGAGAAGCAAAAAAAATTTGGAATTTTTACAATATGGAATCAGTGCCAATCGTTTGTGATAATTATATTTTACCTAGTGATTTTGAAGAATTTAAACTAGATGCGGATGGCTTTTATGATCCATCTGTGTGCGAAGGTCATCTTAATTGCCCAAGAGAAGGGTTTGTATTATATGATTGTGAAAATCCTAATTTCTACTTTAAAAATGTTTCTCGGAAATACTTATTAAAACACTAAAATTTTTGGTCAAAGTAATATATTCTCCTTTTGTTCTTTTTTATATTATAATATAAAATAAAAACAAAAGGAGAATAATTATGGGAGCTTTTATTGATTTAACAAATCAAAAATTTGGTAGGCTAACTGCAATAGAACGGGTTAGAAAACAGGGTAAAGAGTGGGTATGGAGATGTAAATGTGATTGTGGCAATGAATATGAAACTAGAGGAGTAAATTTGCGTACTGGTCGTTGTAAATCTTGTGGTTGTCTTAAGAAAGAAACGGATAAAAAACCAAAAGGCAATGTAAAAGATATGATAGGGCAAAAATTTGGTCATTTAACTGTTATCGCAAGAAATGGATCTAATAAATTTGGTGAGGCACAATGGCTATGCGAATGTGATTGTGAAGCTCATAGTATAATCAATGTCTTAGGAAGTAATTTAAGAAGAGGTCATACCACTTCATGTGGTTGCGAGCGAAGATCAAGAGGAGAACAAGCCGTAGCTAAAATATTATCAGATAATAATATCCCTTACATAATTGAATATAAGCCCTTTAAATTTGCAACTGAAGGATATGCCGCTTTTGATTTTTATATTGATAATAAATATTTCATAGAGTATGACGGTGAAACTCATTATCAATGTAATTTGCATGGATGGCATGATAAAGAACAGCTAGAGAAGCAACAGGAACGAGATATAATAAAAAATCAATGGTGTAAAGATAATAATATTCCGTTAATTAGAATACCCTATTGGCATTTGGAAAATTTATGTATTGAAGATCTACTTCCTGAAACTAGTAAATATATCGTGGAGTAGACTTTAACCTACTCCATTTATTTTTTATTATTTTTATGATATAATATTTATATAATAAGAAAGGAGTTGTTATTTTATGGCATATAAGGGAGGGTCATTCATTAGTGAGTTTTATTGCGTAGAGTGCGGGAAGAAAAGTATTCCTATTATGAGGAAACCAAATCAATAGAGGGAGGCAGGTCATTTAAATGCGTATCTCCAGAGTATTTTATCAAATATCATAATTAAATTAAGGAGAATAACATGAATGTTAATTTAATAAAATTAAATAGTGTAAATGATGTAGTTAATTTTGTACAAGAGGCAAATAAAGTAAAAGGTGATGTTATTGTTGGTAAAAAAAATTGCGCCATTGATGGCAGTAGCCTAATAGGAATGTCCGCGTTGGATATATCCAAACCAATCTTAGTTAGGTATCCAGAAGAGGCAACTGATTTTGATGAATTTATTAGACAATTTGAAATAGAGATAACTCAATCGATATGTTAATAAAATAATAAAAATAAAGCTAAGACAAAGTTCTTAGCTTTATTTTTATTAAAAATAATGTTATAATATTATTATAATAAAATAAAGGAGTTGGTATTTATGGTAGTTAGTGATTTTTATTGCACTATATGTGGAAAGCGTGGGATTCCTATTATCCGCAAACCTGGCAAACAAAAAGAGGCAGGACATTTAAAGAAATTATTTTGTTTGTATTGTCAAGAGGAAACAAATCACGCGGAAATCCGCGCAAATAGTTCCTATACCTTAGATGACTTTAAAGAAGAATTTGAACTTGGTAGATTTGTAGATGGACATAAAATT
This sequence comes from uncultured Bacilli bacterium, assembly GCA_947632375.1. Classification (GTDB taxonomy): domain Bacteria; phylum Bacillota_I; class Bacilli_A; order RF39; family UBA660; genus UMGS1124. Next base: position 31,835 of record CANRPF010000013.1, on the reverse strand, counting down.
CCTGTTTCAGAATTAATGATTTGTTCTAATACAGATTGCAAATATAATAAGGGAAAAAGATGCTGGAATTCTAATTATAGCCATGATTGTGGACATAGGATTAAAACAATATAAGGGAGGATATAAATGGCAGGAAAATTATTTATGCTGATGGGAGCGCCAGGATCAGGTAAGAGTACTTGGGTTCAAAATCATTTAGATTTAAATAGCCTTTGGGTTTCAAGAGATAATATAAGATTTAAATTAGTAAATGAAAATGAAAAATATTTTTCAAAAGAAACTCAAGTATTTGAAGAATATGTTAAACAAATTAATTGGGGATTATCAAATGGATATACTGTTTTTGCGGATGCTACTCATTTAAATAGAAAATCTCGTTATAAATTATTAAGAAGGATAATAGTTCCTGCAGATGAGATTAATATTATATGGGTAAAAACTAATTTGCCTGTTGCATTAGATAGAAATGAAAATAGAAAAGGAACTAGAGCATATGTTCCGCCTAATCAATTAAGCAATATGTATTATGCTATTGAAGCACCATCATTTAAAGAAGGATATAAATATATCTATATAGTTGAAGAAGATGGTAAAGTGAAATGTTATAAGGAGGGATAAAATATGAATGATATATTTTTAACTAGCGATTCCCATTTCTTCCATGCCAAATCTTTTATTTATGAAGCGCGCGGGTTTCAGTCAATAGAAGAAATGAATGAAGGTATCGTAGAAAATTGGAATAAAGTAGTTAAACCAAATGATATAATATATCATCTTGGTGATGTTATGTTAGGTCAAGATCTTCAAGCGGGAATTAATTTAGTAGCCAGACTAAATGGTATTAAGTATCTGGCCTATGGGAACCATGATAGCGACGCCCGCATTAAAGCATTTATTGATAATAATCTATTTGAAGATATTCAAATGGGATATAGAATAAAACCGTCTAGTAAAAAGAGTTTTATACTTAGTCATTACCCTCAATTAGTAGCTAACGCAGGAATGGAAAAACCAGTATATACTATTCATGGTCATACTCATTCTAACGATAAATGGAGCGATGTTTATCATGCTTATAATGTAAATATGGATGCTCATAATTGCACTCCTGTAAATATAGAGGATATACTTGCAGATATTAGGTCTTACTCTTGGTAAGACCTTTTATTTTTTAAAAAAATATGATATAATATCTATATGGGTAAAATAGAATAATTTATTTAGAAGTATTTTAATTATATATAGAACGACTGAAAGGATATACTTGAATATGAAAAATTTTATAAAGGGTATTTTTTTCATTTCTTTATTACTTCCTATAATAAATAATATCTTGTCTATCTATAATTTTTTAACAGATCTTATATGTTCTCTTTTACAATATAAAATATATGAAATTCGTAAAAAGATGCCTGAGCAAGAGAACGCGGAAAATGAATGCCAAGTTATAGGATTCCAAGCTCCTATGATATATAGTAATGATGAGGAAGAAGGAGAATAATATATGAAAAAATTCTATGATACCTGCGCATTATTAAAGCTAATGCAAAAAGCTTTTGAAGATAATTTTGTTATTAGTAATATTACATTAAAAGAATTAGAGAATATTAAAACATCTTCAAATAAAGATTCTAATATTAAATATCAAGCAAGATGTTTAATTCATTTGTTAGATAAAAATTGCAACTATTATGAAGTTATTAATTATCAATCAAATTGGGATAATTTATTAAAAGATTTTGTATGTTTATCAGATAATAATGATAGTAGAATAATTTTATCAGCATATTATTATCAAACTTATATTAATGATATAATATTTATAACTGAAGATTTATGTTGCAAACAATTAGCTGGATCAATAGGATTAGAAGTTGAATATTTATCAGAACAAAAACAGACTTATTGCGGTTATACAGATGTAATTTATCAATCTGATGAACAATTAGCTGATTTATATTCACACCTTTCTGAAAAAGATTATCCTTGGAATAATTTTTTATTAGAAAATGAATATTTATTAATTAAATCTAAAGAAGGTAATATTATTGATAAATACAGATATACTAAAAAACATTTAGAAAAAATTCCTTATTTATGTTTTGAAAGTAAAATGTTCGGAAAAATAAAACCAAAAGATGACTATCAGTTACTCGCAATGAATAGTTTTAAAAATAATCAAATTACTATGATACGCGGGCGCGCGGGTACAGGAAAATCATATCTAGCTCTTGGATACTTATTCTCACAACTTGAGCAGGGATATATTGATAAAATTATTATCTTCTGTAACACAATCGCGACTATGGGATCTGCAAAACTAGGGTTAATTAATCGGGTAAGGCTCTAGTAAAACCACGTGAACTGCTGGAACGTCCTTAGAGCTATATAAACTACAACATAAGGATGAAATAAGCCTAAGTGTGAATGTTTAAAAATTATATAGATTGGATAATCAGCAACCAAGCCTCGAAAAGAGGAAGGCTCATCGACTATCGAAAGTTATTTATAATTAGTAGAGTAGGATAATATCCGAAGCGCGTGGGTTTTAAACTGAAAAATTTTGGACAAAATATGAAAAGTTCCAGTTTAAAATAAGATATAGTCAAGTTTATAGTGAAAGCTATAATGTTAAATGTTTACCCGGGATCAAGAACAGAGAAGCTTTTAGACTCACAGATCGGGAATTTTCTTTCTAGTAAACTAGGCGATAAGATTGAAGTTGAAAGACTTATTAATGAAAGCAAATTAGAATTGTTACCAATGTCAGATATACGCGGATATGACACAACTGGTTTGCATGCTGGTATTTATATTACTGAAGCACAAAACCTAGATATAGAATTAATGAGATTAGCTTTACAAAGAATAGGAGAAGATTCAATTTGTATTTTAGATGGTGATACAAAAGCACAAGTAGATTCTTCATTATACGCGGGAGATAATAATGGAATGAAACGAGTATCAGAAGTCTTTCGTGGTAACTCTATATATGGTGAAGTAGAATTACAAAATATTTATCGGTCTAAGATAGCTCAATTAGCTGAATTAATGTAAAATCAATCTGTTGGGGCGCAAGCGGCCGCCGCGCGGAAATCAAAAATAGGTTTTGGAAAATTTTATATCGAAATTATAAAAGGACTTGTTTTAATACAAGTTCTTTTTGATTATAGAGGAGGATATTATGAACGAGGCTCAAATATCAAAACTTGAAAAAGAATGGGCAAAAGAAAAAAAGATAATCAAAAGAAAACAAAAAATAGATAGAGAAAAAAAATCATTAAAAGGTAAGCGTTTTTCAACAACTAAATTTATAATGTTTTTTCTCTTTTTGAATTGTACTGCTATTGAATTATTTACTGGTTGGTCAACAGTTCAAAGCTTGCGGTTAGCTCAAATCATGGGTATGTCGCCAGACTTCACACCTCTTGTTACTTTAATTGGAACAGTAGTTGGAGAAGTTATTAGTTTTTCTATTTACGCGATAAAAGCTACGCGCGAAAATACGGCGAATGGTATAACATATGAATTAGCTATGCGAGAAAACAATATGGACAATTCAGATTATTCTGATTCTGTCGGATAAATAAAAGGAGGATAATAATGGAGTTTTTAATAACTAATTGGCCTCTTATCTTAGTGGTTATAGCAGCTATTGGAGTAATTGGATATTTTATTTATGCTTTTATTAAAATGCCATCAAATGATCAATTATCAAAAGTAAAAGAGTGGTTATTATATGCAGTTACTGAAGCTGAAAAAGAACTTGGATCTGGAACTGGCCGCATTAAATTACGTTACGTTTATGATATGTTTATTGCTAAATTTCCATATTTAGCTAGAGTAATTCCTTTTGAATCTTTTAGTTATCTTGTTGATGAAGTATTAGAAGATTTTAGAAATCTACTTGAAGAAAATAAACAAGTAGAACATTATGTAAAAGGAGAGTAATAGATATGACTGAAAAAGAATTTGTTGCATATATAGGTCCAAAAGCTACAAAAGACTACCAAAAACACGGTATCCTAGCTTCTATCACAACTGCGCAAGCATGTTTGGAATCTGGATATGGGACAACTGAATTAGCTAAAAATGCTAATAACTTTTTTGGTATGAAAAAAATACTATCTAATAACACATGGAAAAGCGTTTGGGATGGAAAATCTATTTATACAAAGAAAACAAAAGAAGAATACACTCCAGGAGTTATTTCTACAATTACTGCGGATTTCCGAAAATATTCATCAGTTGATTTAAGCATTGAAGATCACTCTTTATATTTAACTCAAGCTATGAATGGTAATAAATTAAGATACGCGGGTTTAGCTGGATGTAAAGATTATCACAAAGCCGCGCAATTAATTAAAAATGGCGGCTACGCTACAGATAGTAAATATGTCGATAAATTATGTAGCTTAATAGAAAGATGGAATTTAACACAATATGATGTGGAGGCGAGTAAAACAGTGGGATATACAAATAGTCCATTAGTTTCAGTAACAGTCAAAAGTCCTAATCATTCTGGAAAAAGAACTCATAAAATTGATACAATTACGCCGCACTGTGTTGTTGGTCAATTAGACGCGGCTACTATTGGTCATTGTTTTACATCATCTAGCGTGCAAGCTAGTTGCAACTATGGTATTGGCAAAGATGGCAAAGTTGTTCTTTGTGTCGACGAAGCTAATAGAAGTTGGTGTACATCATCTAATTCAAATGATCAGAGAGCTGTTACTATTGAGTGTGCCTGTGATAAAACATCACCATATGCTTTTACTGAAACAGTTTATAATAAGTTAATTGATTTATGCGTTGATATTTGTCAACGAAATGGTATTAAGAAATTATTATGGTTAGGTTCAAAAGAAAAAACTCTTGCTTATACACCTAAGAGCGGCGAAGCTGTATTAACAGCGCATCGTTGGTTTGCTAATAAAGCTTGCCCAGGCGATTGGATGTATGCGAGAGAAGGAGATCTTGCGGCTAAGGTAACTGCCAGATTAGGCGGGAGTGTTACTCCTACACCGGCGCCCGCGCAAACAACTCTTTATAGAGTAAGAAAAACATGGGCAGATGAAAAATCTCAAATTGGTGCATATGAATCTTTAGATAATGCTAAAAAAGCTTGTCCAAAAGGATATTCAGTATTTAATGAAAAAGGTAAGGCTGTTTATACGAATGGCGCGGCTCCCGCGAATAAATGCCCTTATCAAGTGAAAGTAAAGAAAGACAGTGTTAAGATTAGAAAAGATGCTGGTAAGAAATATGATATTGTTGGATATATTACTGATAAAGGAATATATACAATTATAGAAGAAAAGAATGGTTTTGGTCGTTTAAAATCTGGCGCAGGTTGGATTTATTTAAATTATACTACCAAAATCTGATATAATAAGTGAGTAGCTATTTTGCTACTCACTTATTTTTTTATCCATTCTAATAAAAGAAAAGATAACATTCTTGACTCTCTTCAAAAAATATATTATAATATAATTAGAATAGCAAATAATATTATTCAATTATAATAAGAAGCAATTATGAAAAGGAAATATAAACTTTATTTTATTGAAAAGAGGTGAAGTATGATAGAAATATACGCGGATGGAAGCGCGAAAGCCAACGGTAATGAAAATAATACTGGTGGTTGGGGTGTGGTAGTAATGGAAAATAATTCTATATTAGAATCATTTCATGAAGATTGTATTAATACAACTAATAACCGTGAAGAATTAAAAGCTGTTATTAAAGCTCTTGAATTAGCAAATACTAAGTATAAAGATAAAGAATGTATTATATATTCTGATTCTGCTTATGTAGTTAATATTTGTAATGATTGGATTTTTACTTGGGCTTTAAATGATTGGAAGAATAGTAGAAATATTATTATTGATAACCTTGATTTAGTTCAGATCTTATATGATTATTTTAATACAAATTTTTTAATTTGTCAAGTTAAGAAATGTTCAGGTCATTCAAATATTCTTGGAAATGAACTTGCAGATGCTCTCGCGCGAGGAGATATTAAAAAAATTAAAAATTTGAAAAAACTAATATAATATGTTATAATAATAAAGGAAAAAATAAAATGAAAAAATTTATCAATAAAAAAGTAGCTAAGATTAATTTATTAACTGGAGAAATTTTAAAGATATATGATTCTGTAGATTTAGCAGTCAAAGAACTTAATTGTAATTGCAGCTCTGATGAAATTTCAAAGGTATGTGAAGGTTTACGTAACCATTGTTGTGGTTATAAGTGGAAATATATTGATTAATTATTAAAGAAAGGAGTGTATAGATGGGAAAATTATATGATGAAAAATCTATAGAGAGTCTTGACCCTCGTTCTTTCACTCGTCTTAAACCTGGGGTGTATTGCGGTGATACTACATATTCAACACAGCTTTTAATTGAAATTATATCTAATGCTATTGATGAATTTCAATTAGGTCATGGAAAACAGATTAATGTTTTAATAGATAAAGATAATGTATCTGTTAGAGATTATGGTCAAGGTTTTATTCCTAATTCATTTAGAGAAGATGGAAAAACAATTCTTGAAGCTGCTTTTAGTGTATTAAATACATCTGGTAAATATAGAGAAGATGGGACTTATGAAGGAACAAGTCTAGGTTCTTTTGGCATTGGTAGATAATACTGCCTGTTACACCTTTTCTGCTAATCAGCAGGGTACATCAATAAGATGTGCTAACGGGGAAGTCTAAACTTTATAATAAAGCATGATAATCCCGTGGCAAAGAAGGTTAATCTTATAGAATTGTTTTTCATATAGAATATCAGATAGAAAGGTAGGTATTTTATATGAAACATATAAAAATGCAAGATTGTTCAGTTAATTTAGTTTACAGTGGAATTTATAAAATTACATTTCCAAATGGCAAAAATTATATTGGAAGAAGTAATAATATTTATCGAAGAATGTTAGAACATAATAACGATTTTAGAAATCATCTTCCAATAGAATATGCTATTATGAAGTATGGAAAAATTACTGAATTTGATATTTTAGAAGAAATTAACCCAGAAAATATTGAATTATCTCGTGAAAGAGAAAGATATTGGATTAATTTTTATGATAGTAGTAATAAGAAAAAAGGATATAATATTAGTTTGGGCGGAGATGGCGCCGGATTAGGTAGCGAAAATAATCAAGCTAAATTTACAGAGGAGCAAATTCAAGAAGTTTATAAAGAATTAAGAGAAAATTTAGAAATAAGTATGGAAGATATTGCAAAAAAATATAATATTCATATCTCAACTCTTTCTGCTATTAATCAAGGACATACTTATTTTCATTCTTCTGTAAAATATCCTATTAGAGATAGTAAACAAAGTAAAGTAATTGTTTCTGGAACTAAAAACTGTAATTCAAAATTAAATGAAAATGATCTTCAAAAAATAATAGAGTTCTTACAAGATGAAAATGGAATATCAATGGCTGAAATAGCTAAAAAATTTAATGTTTGGCCATCTGTTATACAAAATATAAATAATGGAAAATCATATGTAAAAAAAGAATTATCTTATCCAATAAGAAAAAAACATAAAGTTGGTTCAAAAAAATTAACAGATGAGCAAGTGAAACAAATTATTGAAGAAATAAAGAAAAATCCAAAAGAAAGTTTAGCAAGCATTTCAAGAAGATTTAATATTTCATCAAAAACAGTTAGTGCAATAAATTGTGGCACTATTTATAAACAAAAAGAAGAACAATATCCTATAAGATAACCTGAAAAGCTGTATCGACTATCCTCGGATCGGAGGAGTAGAGCTGCTATTGATACGTAGTTCGAAATGGGTGTTGCTAATATTATATTAGTTAAAAGATAGTCAGCACCATTAGAAATAATGGAATTATGTGAGTAAGCTAGTTTGCTTTTTATCACATTATTTAGATGTTATAACTTTTAGAGATGGACAATTTGAAACTGTTCATTTTGAAGAAGGTATAACTGATACTCGTTTTGGTGGAGAAATTGTAGAGCCTTATAAACCAACAGATACTGGTACTATAGTTTCTTGGCAACCATCTGAAGAATTTTTTACACATACAGAAGTAGAAATAAATAAAATTAAAGATTTATTTAGAACTATTGTATGTTTATGTCCGGGATTAACAATTAATCTTAATAATAATGGAGAAAAAATTAAATATTATTCCTCAAAAGGATTAAATGATTTGGTAGATGATGCGGTCGCCGCGAAAGAAATTATTAATAATAGATTTAATATGAAATTCGCGGAAGGTAAGAATAAAATGGATTTAGTTATGACATATACATCCAATTATTCTTCTACTATTGTTCCATATGTCAATACTGGATTAACTGAATCAGGTCCGCATATTACACAGATTAAGACAACTTTAACTAGAGAATTCAATAAATTCTTTAGAGAAAAAAAATGGTTAAAAGATAAAGATGAAAATTTAACGGGTGATGATATACAAGAAGGAATGTATATCGTATTTAATATAACTGCACCTAATGTATCATATGATGCGCAGGTTAAAAGTAGAATCACTAAAATTGATACAAAACCTTTTATTCAAGCTTTAACAGAGAACCTTCAGATTTGGTTAAATAATAATGAAAAAGAAATTAAATTAATTGCAGATAAAGCTATTAATGCGCGGAAAGCGCGGGACGCCGCTAAAAAGGCGAGAGAGGCAGTTAGAAAACCAAAAGAAAAAGGTCTAAAGGCAAAAATGCAGTTGAGTGATAAATTTATTGACTGCATTAGTAAGAATCCTAAAGAACGTAATCTTCTTTTGGTTGAAGGATTAAGTGCTGGTTCTAGTGCCATTGAAGCAAGAAATGCAAAGACTGATTGTATCTACATGCTGCGCGGAAAAATTATTAGCCCGCTTAAAACGTCAGTAGACAAGATATTAGCGAACCAAGAGATGTCTGATATAATTAAGGTGATTGGCGCGGGTTTTGGTAATGATAAGTTTGATGTAGACAAAATGAATTTTGACAAGATTATTATTACATCAGACCAAGACTCTGACGGCATGGCGATTGAGCTGTTATTAATTACTTTCTTTTATACTTATATGCGCCCATTAGTAGAACAAGGGAAGCTCTATAGAGCAGTCACTCCGCTTTATATTGTTAGAACAAAAAAAGAAGAGTTATATTTTTATAGTGATGCGGAGCTTGAAGAGTGGAAGACCGCGAATAAAAATGTATCATGCGATGTATTACGCGCAAAAGGGTTAGGAGAGTTGAATCCTGAGGACTTGCATAAAGTTTGCTTCGAACGTCAAACTTATAAAAGAATTAATGTTAGTGATGCTAAAGCTACAACAGAACTCCTTGAAATTCTCCAGGGGTCCGCGATAGAGCCACGTAAGGATTTTATTTATAAAAATGCAACAAGATTAGGTTTTAATTTTGACTAAGGAGGGTATTATGAGCAATATAACAAATATAGATATTCTTGATGAAAGTAAAGAATGTTTCTTAACTTTCGCGGAAGAGGTCTTGACTGATAGAGCTATACCCTCCGCGGAAGATGGATTATTGAGTTCTCAAAGAAAAATTTTATGGACAATGGAAGATTATCTTAAGATGAACTCAAAGAGCAAGACTAAAAAAAGTAATGCCGTAATAGGAAGTACCCTAATGACCAGCTACTTTCACGGCGATCAAGCCTGTTATGGCGTACTATGTAAGATGTCTCAGGCGTTTTTAATGCGGTATCCACTTGTTGATGGACAAGGTTCATTAGGAACACAAGAAGCGAATAATGTATGGGCTAGTAGCAGGTATACTGAAACAAAGCCATCAATCTATACTGACTTAATGATGATAGACTATGATAAGAATGTTGTTCCAGCTAAAGAAACTTATAATGGCGAGTTTCAAGAGCCTGTATTTCTTCCTGGACTATTCCCTAATGCATTATGTAATGGTCGTCAAGCTATTGGTGTTTCAATGTCCCATTCTAGCCCAAGTCATAATCTAACTGAGGTATGCAATGGAATTATAGCTTTTATTAAAAATCATAACATCTCGCTCGATGAGATAATGGAGTATATTAAGGGGCCAGACTTTCCGCTTGGCAATGTAATTATTAATGCAAAAGATATAAAAGAAGCTTTTCGCACTGGTAAAACAAATATTTCATTAAAGGTACGTGGAGATTATAAGGTAGATGGACAAAAAGTTACTTTTACTTCTATCCCATATAGAACGTATAGAAATAAAATAAAAAAGCAAATTGGCATTAATGCAGATAAATTAAATGAATATATTGAAGATTTTGATGATGAATCTGGTGTAGGTAAAAATAAGTTAGTTTTTTATATTAAGAAAGATGTAAACCCAGAGAAAGCAGTTAATAAGTTATTTGCTTTAACTGATTTACAAACAACAGTATCATACAATATGAATTTTATTGTCAACGGTACTCCTAAGCTTTGTTCTCTGTTGGATTTAATTAAAGCATATTATATTCATCAAACTAATGTACTTATCAATACAGCTACTTTTGATAAAAATAAAGCGGAGAGACGTAAACATGTGCTTGAAGGTCTTTTAGTTGCTATTAAAGATATTGATACTGCTATTATATTAATTAAAGAGTCATATACAAGAGAAGAAGCTAAAGAAAAGTTAGTTGCGCGCTTTGGTATTACAGACACTCAAGCTGACGCAATTCTTGACATGAAACTCGCTCGATTAACGAAACTTAACAAAGATGATCTTCTTAAAGAACTAGAAGCAAAAGAAAAGATTATTATTAAGTGCAATGAAATTTTAACTAAGGAATCATATAGAGATATGATTCTCATTGAAAAAATCACTAAGTTAAGAGATAGATATGGAGACGCAAGAAGAACTAAGCTTCTTAATATCGAAGTTCCAAAAGAAGAAAAAGAGATAGAAGAAGTAGTTCCAGAAGATGTTATTGTTATTCTAACACAAAATGGTGATATTAAAAGAATTCCCAAAAAGAGTTTTAAAATACAACGAAGGAATGGAAAAGGAATTAAAAGTATAGATGATGCGGTATTAGAAACAATATCTACTAATACAGTCGATAATTTAATGCTATTTACTTCAAAAGGTAGAATGTTTAAATTATTGGTAGATAGTATTCCTATTGGAACTAATATATCAAAAGGAGTAAATGTAAACACTCTTATTAACATTGAACCAGATGAAAAAGTTATTGCAATAACTTCATTATATAGAGATAGTGTAGCTAAATATGTAGTATTCTTTACTAAAAAAGGATTAATTAAAAAGACTAAACTTGAAGAGTATAGTAAAATTAAAAAGACTACAGGCATCGCCGCAATAAAACTAAAAGAAAATGACACAATAGCAAATGTAACTTTTATGAATGAAGAGGAAGTGCTTGTAATAACGCGGCGGGGCTTGGTCATTCACTTCCCGACCGAGGACATAGCTCCCATAGGGCGGGTAACCGCAGGTGTTAAATCAATTAAACTAACTGATGATGATGAAGTTTTAATTGGTTTACCAATTCATAAAGTAACTGATTATGTTGCTTTTGTTACTAAAAATGGTTATATAAAGAAATGTAGACTTGACGAATTTCCGTTCCAGTTGCGCGCGGGTAAGGGCATCACCGCGTATAAACAAACTTCTATAATTGGAGATATAATTGGCGCGGCAATGGTTGATGATACAGATAATTTCCTAATAGTTGGTCAGCCTAATTCAATTTGTATTGAAGCTAAGGAAATTCCTTTATTAAGTAGAATTAGTATAGGAAATATGGCAATTAAAAATAGTAAAGTAATGTCAGTAGTTAAGTTATAATAACTTAACTACTGAAAAGGAGTATATATGTTAGTATTTCGTTTTGAAAAAGAAGATGGTAGTGGTCCTATATTTAATAAAGATTCAACAATTAATGATAATTATTTAAGTGGTTGTTCTTCATTACAATCATTATATTCTTATTTTAAAGAAAGAGATGTATCTTTAGATGATTGTCATTTAGTTATATATAATATACCAGATGATCATATAGTTAAAACAAAATTCCATATCTTATTTCCCAAAGAAGATAGATCATTAAAATTGAAATGAGGAATGAATAATGAAATTTGACAATAATAAAGTTCAAGAATTATATCCTGGCGCAATAATGATTCAACCTATGTTAATTCATAGCTCTACAGATAGTCAATTAAAAAAAGCGTGTGAAAGTGGAGATTACTTTGGTCAATTAAAAAAGGATGGCGCGTTATATCAATTCGTCAAGGGTATTAATGGTGAGTGTTATTTATTTGGTAGAACAGTAAGTAAAAAAACTGGTTTATTGACAGAAAAGATAGCTAATATTCCTCATATTAAAAAAGCTTTTGAATCATTGCCCAATGGCACCGTAGTTTTGGGTGAAATTTATTATCCTGGAGGTAGCTCCCGCAACGTAATTGAGATAATGGGTTGTTTGCCAGACAAAGCCATAGAGAGACAAAAAAATAGAGGATGGATACATTATTATATCTATGATATATTATATTTTAATGGAATTGATCTTACTAAAGTAGGAGCAATGAATCGTTATTACGTATTAATGTCAGTATATAATAAATATATTTTAGATTATTCTTTTATTGAACTCGCGGAGGTTTGGTATGATAATCTCTATGCGCGAATAGGAGATGCCCTCGCCATGGGTGAAGAGGGGATGGTTATTAAAAGTAAAAATGGTCATTATTTAGAAGGCGAACGTCCAATGTTTAATTTAAAAGCTAAAAAAGTAGATTTTGCAGATGTTATAATTATTGGATTTGAAGAACCAACAAAAGAATATTATGGTAAAGAATTAGAAAATTGGCAATATTGGATGTTTGTAGATCCAGAATTTGGAGAAAGGTATAACTTACCTATTGGTCAACATTATGGAAAAGATTATCATAATGTAGCAGTAACTAAACCTTATTATATGGGGTGGTATAATTCTCGTATTAAAATTGGTGCATATGATAAAAATGGGAATATTGTGAATATAGGTACAATTCATTCTGGTATATCTGATGAAATGAAACAAGATATGAGTAAATATCCTGAAAAGTATTTAAATAAAGTATGTGCTATTCAATGCATGGAAAAAGATAAAAATTCTAAAACTATTCGTCATGGTTTTATGAAATTTATGCGAGATGATAAAGATCCTAAAGATTGTACAATAAAATCCATATTTTGACTTTTTTAAAAATTTTTTATATAATAAATATATGAAAGATAAACAAAATGAAAGGCTAAGAACATTAGCTAAGAAGATAGTTGAATTAGAATCAGAGATACGTTTGGGCAAAAATGTTCAAGAATATCAACAAAAAATTGAAAATATAATATCAACACTATCAATAGAAGATGTAGTATATATAGATGATTATATCTTTAGAAAAAAACTTTTTGACAAATAAAAATATTTTTGATATAATATAAACATAAGATGGATGGAAATAATATAGGAAGAAAGAAGTCAAGATACTTCTTTATAAATATGAATTAATCATCTAATCATATAAATAAAAAATACAATAAAAAATAAAATTAAAGGAGATTAAGAATTATTATGGCATTAAAAGAGAACGCTAGAAAAGTATATGATTATGTATTGGAGCATGATGGTGAGAAGATGACAGCAGCAGATATTGCAGAGGGAACTGGCATTCCTGTTCGTAGTGTAAATGGTATTGTTACTTCTGCTTTTCAGAGAAAAGGTCTTATGGTAAGAAAGCCCGCAGAGATCGAGCTTGAAGATGGAAGTCATCAGCCTGTAAAGTTTATCTCTCTTACTGCTGAAGGTAAGGAATTTGATCCAGACGCTAAAGACGAGGATAAGGAGTAATATAAAATAGATATTAGGTTAAGTAAAATTACTTAACCTAATTTTTATATATAGAAACGTTATGGGAATTGTACAAGTTTTAATTACAATAAGTATTATTATTGGATGCTTTTTAATTAGTTTAGGTCTTTATCTTATAAATAAAGCTAATCATATTACAGTTGAAAAAAATCAAATACAAACCAATTTAAAAAATAAATTACAAAATGAAATTAATCAACTTCATAAAGATAAAATTGAATTAGATAAAATTTTAGAAAATGAAAAACAAAAAATTGATAACATATGTGAAAAAGAAAAAAATAAAATATCTGAACAATTAAAAATATTTCAACAGAATGCAGACTATGCTAGTGCTAAATATTTTGAACAAATTGAGGATGCGTATGATGAAGCTGAAATTGACTATAAAGAAAGAATAAATGAGTTACACATAAAACAAAAGAAAGTTGTAGAAGATATAAAGAGCGCGGAGACTCAATATAAAACTATAATAGATCAAATTAATGCCGCCACTAAGGCGCAGCTCCGCGAACGAGAAAAAGAAGAAAGGTTGGATTTTTATAAATTATCTGTTTCTGCTATTGATTTAGAAGATATAGAAAAACTTAATTCAATTAAATTAATGTTACATAATCCAATAATATTAAGTAAATTAATTTGGTCTACTTATTTTCAAAAACAAACTACAGAAATGTGTAATCGTATATTTGGAAATAAACAAATTTGTGGAATTTATAAAATAACAAATTTAAAAACAAAGCAATGCTATGTAGGACAAAGTGTTAATGTCCAAGATCGTATGAAACAACATATTAAATGCGGGCTGGGGATTGACGCTCCCGCGACTAATAGATTATATAATACAATGCAAAAAGATGGTGTATGGAACTTTAGTTTTGAATTGTTAGAAGAATGTCCTAGAGAAAGATTAGATGCAGAAGAAAAAAGATGGATTGAAATCTATCAATCTAATATCATAGGTTATAATGCAACTAAAGGGAATAATTAAGGAGATAAAAGGATGAAATTTGAACATACACGAGTATTTAATTTTGAAGGTGCATTCAGAGGACTTCGCAATCCTTTAAATAGTTGGAATAAAAGTGATAGTTTCTTTGGATGCATAGATAAAATTTATGATGCTTATGGTTATGAAGTTGCTGAAAAATATGTAAAAAAAGATTATCCATCCTATTATGATTTAAATTCAGAAGATTATAATAAAGAAGATGAAAGAATCAAATTAGAAGATGAATATAATGAATGGCTATTAAAAAACGGAATTTTATATTATAATGATAGTGATGATAATGATATAATTGATGTTGCTTTTATTGGTCCGAATGATTTAGCTCTTGCTCAAAAACTTATAAAAGCTGGTCCTGAACATAGAAAGTTTTTACGTCAAATTTTTGTAAGTGTAGATATTACTGCTCCAGTCTATTGGTGGAAAGAGGCTGATACATATAAAATAGGTACTACAACAAATAGTACATCTTCAATGCATACTTTAGTATCAACTCCTATTACTATTGATTGTTTTGAAATTGATGATTATGATAAAAAATGCATAGAGTCACTTAATGATGAAGGTCTTCTTACTATTGAGCATGATTTAATTCCATTTTTAGAAGAACTTAGACAAAAATATATTGAAACAAAAGATAAGAAATATTGGAAAGAACTTGTGCGGTGGCTTCCGCAAGGATGGTTGCAAACCCGCACTATAACAATGAATTATGAGAATCTTCGTAATATGTATTTTCAACGTAAAAATCATAAGCTTTCAGAATGGTCAGGAAAAGGTGGATTTTGTGAATGGGTAGAATCGTTACCGTACGCGAATGAACTAATTTTATTTCAATAAAAAATAATAAATTGATTTATTTAATTAAATATGATATAATATATGTATAAAATATATAGAAAGGTTAATTAAATAATGACTAAAAAAGAAGCTTTTGTTAAAATTGTACAAAAAGAAATTTTTGAAAAAGATTATATCAAAGAAGCCTATGAAGAAGAGTATGACTCAGCATTATCTTTTTTTAATGATTTAAAAAAAGATAATGTTAGATTTATGATACCAGTTACAGAAAGTGGATTAAAGGTTTTAACTTTTTTATATGAAAATAAAGATAAATATAATAATACTTTTGTAACAAACGATATTGGAGAAGGATTATCTATTTCTGGTCATGCGGTATCTGGATGTGTAAGAAAATTAATTACAGAAGGTCTTGTTTCAAAAGTTGGAAAAGGTCCAACTACATATAGTCTTACAGAAAAAGGTATTAATTATATGTCCGATAATCTTTAATTTGACAAGATATAGAATTTTTGATATAATATTCGTATAAAATAAATAAGAATTTTTTATTATTAAGAACATTTGAAAAAACATTTAGTAAGAATTTTCAATTTATGTGAAAGGAGAAGAAGCATATGTCTTGTGGAATTTATAAAATTGAGAATCTACTAAATGGAAAATGTTATATTGGTCAAAGTATTGAAATTGAACATCGTTTTTCTAAACATAAAAGTGCAAAAGATGATTTTTATATACATAGAGCTATAAGAAAATATGGCATAAAAAATTTTTCTTTTGAAATTATCGAAGAATGTAAAGTAGAAAAATTAGATGAAAGAGAAAATTTTTGGATAAAAGAAAAAAATACTTTAATTCCAAACGGATATAATATGGTACCAGGAGGTAGCAATGGAACTGGATTAGCAAAAGGAAAAGAAGTTGAACAGTATGAATTAAATGAAATTTATATAACATCTTATCCAAGTGCAAATCAAGCTAGTCAAGTTACTGGAATTTCTCATAGTGGCATTTGTGCTTGTTGCAGAGGAGAACGCAAATACTCTGGTGATTTTCAATGGAAATATAAAGATAGCAATAAAAAAATTAAAAATTTTAAAAAAATAAATAAAAAAGTAAAAAAGAAAAAAATAATTCAATAAATTGATAAAAAAACTAATTTAATTATTAAAGAATATCCTTCTATTTCTTTAGCAGGAAAAGAAAATAAAATTAATATTAGTAATATAAGCGAATGTTGTTTAGGAAAAAGACAAACAGCAGGTGGCTATAAATGGAATAAAATAATAAAAGAAATTAAAAAGATTTTATAATAGAAATAGATAAAGGAGAATAAATATGCGCAAAGCAATTAATACTCAACATATAGAAGGTAGAATTTATCAACATAATTTAGCAATTAAAACAGTACAAAATCAAAAATCAGAAAATTTTGGAAAAGAATTTATTTCAGGAAATCTTGAAATCGCAACAGATGAAAATGGTCTTAATGTATTGCCAGTTCATTTCACATATGTAACAGAAACTACAAAGAAAGGCGGAAGAAATAATACTTTTACCGCGTTAAAGAAAATTATTGATGAAGGAAAGTCCTGGGTAACATCTGGAAAAGATGAAGCTACAAAAGTAAGTGTTGATGGAGTAGCAATGGCATTAAATGATTTTTATACTCAGGATAATACACTTGTATCTGCAAAAACAAATGAGGGCGGATTTGTTTCTCTGGTTTCAGATTTAAAAGATAATGAATCTGATAGAAATACTTTTATTGCTGATATTGTTATTACTAATGTAATAAATATTGAGGCAGATGAAGAGAGAGGTATCAAAGATGGTTATCTTTCTGTGAAAGGAGCTATTTTTAATTTTAGAAATGATGTTCTTCCTTTTGATTTTGTAGTTAAGAATCCCGCAGGCATTAGTTATTTTGAAAGTCTTGGTGTAAGTCCTAATAATCCAGTATATACTAAGATTTGGGGTAATGTTGTTTGTTCTACTATTGTAATTCCGCGCACAGAGGAAACCGCGTTTGGAGAAGCTATAGTTACAAATTCAACCAGGACAACAAAAGAATGGGTGATTACACAAGCAGCAAGAACTCCTTATGAGTTTGGAGAAGAAGAAAGAAAAGATTTAACAACTGCAATGCAGAATCGTGAAGTATATCTTGCAGATGTTAAGAAAAGAAGCGATGAATATCGTGCAAATAAAGCTGCGGCACCACAAGCTTCAATAGCGAAGAGTGATGTTTCTTCTTTTGTAACAAATTCAGTAACTAATGGGACTTTTAATTTTTAATCGAGATATAGAGGAGGATATAAATGATTGATTTATTAAATCTTCAACCCCACAAGGTATCAAGAGATTTGACTGGATATTTTACGTATATATACGGACCTCAAGTGGGGTCCCAGTTGCAGTAATGTAACTGTGAACTACCTTGGAAAACCGTAAAGGCTTTAAAATGCTAATACGAGCGGAAGGCGCGATTTAAAAGTCGCGCCACGCGCAACGCATCGGTCTGAAACTATAAGAAAATTTAAAAAGGAGTGCTTGTTTTATTTATGAACAACCTATTGATTGAAGATTATAAAAATGGTAAATCTTTAACTCAATGCTCAAAAGATTATAATATTCACATAGATGATATAAAAAAAATTTTAAATAATGAACATATCCATATCCGCAATAGACGTGAGCAATTAATTATTACAAATCAAAGCAGAGGCTTTGCTATTGATCATGGATATTTCAGTCAATTAAATAATGAGAATACTTATTATTTAGGTTTTTTAGCAGCAGATGGAACTGTTAGAAAAAAAGATAATGAAATTAAAATTGCTTTAGCTTCTATTGATATTAAATGGCTAGAAGAATTTAAAAAAAAGTTGAAATCTGCTCATAAGATTTCATCTACAATAAATAATAAGGGGTATGCTATTTCTAGTTATAGATTTAATTCTAAACAAATAAAAGAAGATTTAAAAAAGTATTCTATTATTCCAGATAAAACTTATATTGGAATAACAATGAAAAATATTCCAGATAATAATCTTAAATGGTACTTTTTAAAAGGGTATTTTGATGGCGATGGTTCTTTTTCTTGGAATAAAAATACTTTACAAGGAACATTTAAAATTTGTTCTTATAAAAAAGGAATTTTAGAAGAATTTAAAAAATTAATTGAATCCGAATATAATTGTCATGTTGGTATTTATTGTAATTTAAAACCATCTGGGAATAATTTATATTCATTAGAAATCTCTACTATTGGAAGCTATGTGATATTAAATCGGTTCTATTCTTTCATGAGTGATAGTCCATGTTTACAGAGAAAGAAAGATAAATTTTTAGATTTTTGTTCTTATAGAATAGAAAAATTAGACCCACGAGCCAAGGCTACCTTTAAAAAGAAGGTAGAAAATGTATGCTCATCTGAATCAGAAAAGACTGATTGTAGTTATATTCCTAAACTTTCCGAATATAATGATGAGGGAAACCTCCAGAATTAGGATAAAAAACCTAATTAATAAGATAATGCCAAAAGCAGGGAAGTCGACTTTAGCATCGCAGTTTCCAAACCCTCTTTTATTAGCAACTGAAAGAGGGTACAATGCACTACCTGGTGTATTTGCCCAAGATATTACAAAATGGTCAGATATTAAACAAGTAGTTAGAGAATTAGCTAAAGAGGGAGTAAAAGAAAAATTTTCTACAATAGTAATTGATACAGTTGATAGAGCTGCTACAATGTGTGAAAAATATATTTGTTCACAAAAAGGAGTAAATGCTCTTGGTGAAGTTCCATACGGTAGGATCTCTGCCGCCTAGTATAGTGATATATTAGTGAAAACGAAGCAAAAACTGGAAGGCTGAAATGCTAATCAGAGCGGAAGTTATAATTTAAAAGTTATAACACGCGCAACGCATAGGAACATTAAACAATAATATAGAAGGAGTTTGACCGGTATGGCTAAACGAGTAAATTTTTCAAAAGAAGAAATAAAGGATATTTGTGAAAGTTATAAAAATGGAGAGCCTAGAAAAAAAATAGCTAAAAGATATAATCATACGGATAAAGTCATAGTTAGAGTTTTACAAGAAAATAATATTGAAATTAGACGTACAAGTAACTTTAATAATTCCAAATTAAGCAATAGAACTTATAAAATAAATGATAACTATTTTGATATTCATAATCAGTCTCATAATTCTGCATATATTTTAGGGATGTTGGCATCTGATGGGTGCGTAGCAAAAAGTCAAAATCAAATATATATAGAATTACAAAGACAAGATAAGGAAATCTTAGAGAAAATAAACAGTGAAATTCAAAATGAAAGACCTGTAAAAGATTATGAAAATCATAGTAAAGGTACTAAAAATAGTAAACTATATTTCTTTTCAATGCAAATAAAAAAAGACCTTAGTTTATATAATATAATACCAAACAAAACAAATTATAATTTAGATTTTTTACGAAATATCGAACCAAAATATTATATTGATTTTATAAGAGGTTTTTTTGATGGCGACGGATCTATTAAATGGAGCAATGGAACGATTTCTTGGCAAATAGATTCAACTTCTTTAGCAACTTTAGAACATATTCAAAAAGTGTTAAAAGAATATGATATTCATTCTAAAATAACTAAAAAATCTTCAATAGTAAATTTACAAATATATAGACTTTATTTTTATAATTATGAAAATGGATTAAAATTATATAAATTATTTTATAAATTACCTTCTACAAAAGCTCTTAGAATGCAAAGAAAATATTTGCATTATACTGAATTATTATTGAAATATAGTTCCCACGAGGCTTCGGATCTTATTTCAGAGCAATAAGATTAAAAGATATGCTGAACTTACATGAATAAGTAAATGTAAGAAGTAAAGGATAAAAAACCTTTACGATAACATAATTGGGAGGATGGTCAGCTTTAAAGAAAGAATTTGAAGATGTCTTTCAAGCAATAGCACAGTTAGGTTATGCTATTGTATTTATTTCTCATTCCAAAGAGGGAACTTTTAAAAGACAAGATGGTACAGAATTTACACAAATTTATCCAAGTGTATCGACTAGTTATAATAGTATTGTAGAAAATATGGTTGATATTTATGGATACTTGCATCCAGTTTTTAAAGATGGTAAAAATGAGGTTGTTATTACTTTAAGAAGTTTAGATGGTTCAGTAAGATGCGGCGGCCGCCTAAAATATATTCCATCTGAAATTCATTCATCTTATGATGCTCTTGTAGAAGCTTTAAATATCGCTATTGATAAAGAAGCAGAAGTACATGGCGAAGATTATATCACAACAGAAAAAAATGTTATAACAAAAGCAGAAGAATTAGATTTTGATAAATTAATAAATGAATTTAATTCAATGATTAACAACCTTATTGAAACTATTGATAAAGAAGAATTTGAACAAGATTATAGTCCTAAGATTACTCATATTATAGAAAAATACTTAGGTAAAGGTAAAAAAATTAATCAATGCACAAGAGATCAAGTAGAAATGATTCAAATGATTAATACTGAATTAAAAGAATGGCTTAAATAAAATAGGCGCGGTATATACCGCGCCTTAATTTGATTTATATGAAAAAATATGTTATAATTATAAGAGAAGAAATACAAAGGAGTGCAAATTAATGCATTATGTTACTTGTATTTATTGTAAAGAAAAATTTGATAGAGACAAAATAGAGTTTGTAAAAATAAAAGAAAGACAATATGCCCATAAAGAATGCGCAGAAAAATATTTAACTAAAAAAACTAAAGATGAAGAAGATCTTGAAGAATTAGAAAAATATATTAAAAATTTATTTGGTCAAAATTATATTAATGCAAAAGTAAGAAAACAAATAAGAGATTATCGACAAGAATATAAATATAGTTATTCTGGCATGTTAAAAACTTTATTTTATTGGTATGAAATAAAAGGCCATAAATTTAAGAATGAAGAAGCTAATTATGGAATAGGTATTATTCCTTATATATATGATAAAGCACATGACTATTATTATAGTTTATATTTAGCAAAAACCGCGAATGAGGGAAAGAATATTGAAGATTATAAACCTAAAATAAAAATGATTCAAATTGTTTCTCCTAATTCAGAAAGAAAAAAAAATAAATTATTTGATTTAGATAAGGAGTAAAATAAAAGATGGGTAAATATGTAGATACGGCAGCAATTATTCAGGTAATAGGTGGTATTTATAACAATCCATCTTTATTAGATATAGAAGATAAATACAATTTTAGAGAAGAAGATTTTCCTGAAGAATTTCATAGAATCTTATTTGGTTCAATTTATAATCTTCATGCTCTTGGAGCTATTAAAATAAATATCACCGCAATAGAAGATTATTTAGCACAACGACCAAAAAAATTAGCTGTATATAAAACATATAAAGGCGCGGAATATCTTCAAAAAATAAGTGAGACTACTCAATTAGCTGCTTTTGATTATTATTACAATAGAATGAAAAAAATGACATTATTAAGAGCTTATCAAGATTTAGGAATGGATCTTTCTTGGTTATATGATATAGATAATATATTAGATATAAAAAAGAAACAGGCTCAAGAAGATTGGCTCGACAATCATTCTATTGAAGATATTGCCGATATAATTGATCAAAAAATTTTAGATATAAGATTAAATTGTGTTGATAATAAAGAAAATATATTAGTAAACGCAGGTGACGGTGCCTTAGAGCTAATAAAACGCCTTCAAACAACTCCTGAAATAGGCTATCCGCTTTATGGACCTATTATTAATACAATTACACGCGGCGCCCGCTTAAAGAAATTTTATCTTAGATCAGCTTCAACAGGAGTAGGAAAAGCATTGCCTAATTCAACTATTCTTCCAACTCCTCAAGGGCAACGGAAAGTTGAAGATATTAAGGTGGGAGATTATCTTTTTGATGCTTTTGGGAAACCAACTAAAGTTAAAGCTGTTTATCCTCAAGGAGAAAAAGAAGTATGGGAAATATCTTTTAAAGATGGTAGAAAAGCAAAATGTTGTGATGAACATTTATGGAGTTTTTGTACTGAAGGACAAAAAAAAGAATCTAAATTATCCAGAAAATTTAATACAAAAACTTTAAAAGAAATTAATAATATGCCATTATATAAAAATGGACATGGTTATCAAATTTTAATTCCTATGCAGCAACCTGTACAGTATTCTAAAAAGAATTTTTATTTAACTCCCTATACCATGGGATTATTATTGGGAGATGGAAGTTTTAGATATTCTAAGAGCAATAAAGCACTATCTTTCAGTAGTAAAAATGAAGAACTACCAACTGCTCTTGCTAATGAAATGAATTGGATTTGTAAAAAAACGAGTAAATTTAATTATAATTGGAATTTTGAAGATCCTAATTGTAATACTCATATAAATGTTTGGGTAGAAGAAGCTCTTAAAGAATATCCTGAATTAATGCAGTGTAAATCTGAAGATAAATTTATTCCAAAACAATATCTTGAAGGTAGCGTTGAACAAAGATTAGATTTATTAAATGGATTATTAGATACTGATGGATCAATAGATTCAAAAAAAGGTAGAATAAGTTATTATACTGTAAGCCCACAATTAAGAGATAATATAATAGAATTATGTTTAAGTTTAGGTTTTAAAGCTTCATGGTTAGAAGATAATCATAAAGATTCTCTTCCTCTTTATAAGATAGAAATAATTGGTAGTCCTCAAAATAAAATAAAATTATTTAGATTGAAGAGAAAACATGATTTAATATTATCTTGGTTTAATAATGGAAAGAAAAAAGAATTAAATTTATTTAATCCTATTGTAAAAATAGAAAAATTAAATTATTCAGAAGAAATGACCTGTTTTTATGTTGATAATGAAGAGCATTTATTTTTAATGAATGATTATATAGTAACACATAATACTCGTTCTATGATCGCGGATGTATGTAATATTGCATGTGATGAGATATACGATTTAACTCAAGGCAAATGGATAAAAAATGGCACTAAAGAGCCATCTTTATTTATTACAACAGAACAAGAATTAGATGAAGTACAAACAATGATGATGGCTTTTCTTGCAAATGTTAATGAAGAGCATATTATTTATAATACTTACTATGGAGATGAATTGAATAGAGTAATATACGCGGCTAATTTATTAAAAAAATGTCCTATTTATATAGAAGAATTACCA
Organism: uncultured Bacilli bacterium; assembly: GCA_947632375.1. GTDB lineage: Bacteria > Bacillota_I > Bacilli_A > RF39 > UBA660 > UMGS1124. Next base: position 7,923 of record CANRPF010000013.1, on the reverse strand, counting down.
GATTTTTCATTGCAGGATATAGAAAATACTATTAAAAGAGGCGTTAGAGATTTTAATATTAAGTATGTAGGATTTGATTATATTCATAGTAGTATGAAAATTCTTAGTGAAATATCTTCAAAAGCAAAAGTAAAAGGATTGCGGGAAGATAATATATTATTTATGATTTCAACTAGATTAAAAGATTTATGTAATCAATATGGGATATTTATTTTAACAGCAACTCAATTAAATGCAGAATTTAGAACTGCGCAAAGATATGATCAGAATCTATTGAGAGGTGCAAAAGCTATTGCTGATTGGACAAGGTTTTAAAATTTATTAAAACTTTAGAAACAGTCGTCCTTAGTAGAAATACTAAGTGATTATTACCCAGAGAATTGCTGGAAAACCCTAAAGCTATATAAACTACAACATAAGGATGAAACAAACCTAAGTGTGAATGTTTTAAAAATTATATAGATAATATGGGCAACCATGCAGCCGAGCTTCGAATAGAAGAAGGTTCAACGACTATCCTGTAGCGGGGAGTACACATTATGTGGAAGTACTGGGTACCTAAGGAATATAATGTATTCTATGGTAAAGATATAGTCTACTCTCTTATGAAAGTAAGAGTATTAAGGAAAATAGATATAGGTATGATTATGCTTGAGACTAGTGAAGATGACATAATCGCTTTAGAAGAAGTTCTAAATAAAGGCGGATTTGAAAAACCTAGTATAAAAATATCTATTTATAAAAATCGTAGAGGTAGATATAAAGATATTTTATTATGGTGCAAAAGTGATAGAGGTACCTGTAGAATTGAACCAATGTTTGTAACTAATTATCAATATGAACTTATTCCTATTGAAGACTTAAGAATTGATGTAAAGGAAGAATCTGCATTTTGATTAATAAAGATGAATTAAAAAAATCTTTAACAATAGAACAAATATATGAATTAGTAATAGATTTAGGCGGAGAACCGCAGCCTATTAAAGGTAATTCTTTTATATCTCGTACAATATGTCACAATCCTGCGGGACAGGGATCATATAAATTATATTATTATGACAATGAAGGAGAAGGAATATTTCATTGTTATACTGGATGCGCGGAAAGTAGTTTTGATATATTTGAATTAGTTCGTAAACAAAAAACAATTAGTACAAAAGAAGAATGGACACTTCCGCAAGCTATTCTTTTTGTTACAAATTATTTTGGTTATACTACTCAATCTTTTGATTTTAATCAAAATAAAAAAGTTCTTAAAGATTGGGAAATACTTGATAAATATGAATATATAAAAAATCAAGAAGAACAAAAGAAAATAGTAGATTTAAAAATATATGATAAAGATATATTAAAATTCTTTCCACTACCACATATTTTACCTTGGGAAAAAGAAGGTATTATAAGAAATGTTATGTTACATAGGGGAATAGCTTATGATCCAGTTAATCAAGGTATTATTATTCCTCATTATGATATAAATAATAATTTAATAGGAATAAGAGAAAGAACTTTAATTAAAGAAAAAGAAGATCAAGGAAAATATCGTCCTGCTATTATTAATTATAAAATGTATAATCATCCACTTAGTTTTAATTTATATAATTTAAATAATAGTAAAGATAATATAAGGATTATAAAAAAAGCAATAGTCGCGGAGGGAGAAAAATTTTGTCTTACTTACGCGAGCTATTTTGGAGAAGAAAATGATATAACTGTAGCTTGTTGCGGAAGTTCTCTTATTTCTTATCAAGTCCAGTTATTGTTATCTTTAGGCGTTGAAGAAATTATTATTGCTTTTGATAAACAGTTTAAAGAAATTGGTGATGATGAATTTAAAAGATGGACAAAAAAATTAATGGATATTCATAAAAAATATTCATCTTATGCTACTATTAGTTTTATATTTGATAAAAAAAATAAATTGGAATATAAAGATTCACCTATTGATAAAGATAAAGAAGTTTTTTTAGAATTGTTTAATAAGAGGATATATTTATGATAAAGGAAGTTTATAATGAAATATAAATTAATAAAACCTGTTAATCCTCCTATCTATTGGACAAATCTTGATAAATAATTTTATCAAAATTTGATCTATAAAATAGGAGGAAGAAAAATGAAAAAAATTGAAATGATAAATAAAATTTATAACAATTTGCTCGTATTAGAAGAGGAGCCTGAAAGAAGATATGGAAGAATTTATTATAAATGTAAATGTTTAAAATGTAATACTATTTTTTCAGCAGAAGGACAGCATATACGAAAAGAAGAAGTAATGTGCCCAAATTGTAGAATAAAAGTAAAAAGTCATAAAGATATTACAAATCAAAGATTTGGAAAATTGGTTGCCTTATATCCAACAGACAAAAGAGAATTTGGATCTGTAGTATGGATGTGTAAATGCGATTGCGGCAATACTAAAGAAGTTTCTCTTAATAATCTAAATAGTTTTCTTGTTCAATCATGTGGATGTTTACGAGAGTCAGTTGGAGAACAAAATATTAAAAAAATTTTAGACGAGAATAATATTAATTATATTTCTCAATTTTCTTTTGAAGAAGATAAAAGAAAAAAATATGATTTTGCAATTTTAGACAAAAATAATCAAATTATAAAATTGGTTGAATTTGATGGAAAACAACATTTTGGAATAGATGGAGATTTATGGTTTAAATCCGACAGTTATGAGAACAGAAAATTAAGAGATAATATTAAAAATGAAATAGCAAAAAAACATAATATTCCTCTCGTTCGTATTCCATATTGGGAGCGAGATAAAATTACACTAGATATGATTATTGGAGAAAAATATGAAATATAAACTAATTAAAGAATATGCAGATGAGCAATTAAAAAAATACAGCGCATTAGAAATTATATTAATGAATCGTGGAATTAAGCTAGAGGATATTCCTCATTATATTAATACAACAGATGAAGATATAAATTCTCCATTGCTATTTGGAGAAGATGTGCTAAGAAACGCGGCGGCCGCGCTTATAGGATGCATAAAAGCTAATAAAGAATGTGCGATTATTGTAGACGCCGATGCGGATGGATACACATCCTCCGCGCTTTTAATTAATTATTTATATGATTTATATCCCGCATGGGTTGAAAATAAATTAAATTGGTACTTACATGATGGTAAACAACATGGATTAAGTGATTATTGTGATTTATTAGAGAAAAAACAATATTATTTAGTTGTAATACCAGACGCAAGTTCAAATGATATAATTTACCATGAACGATTAAATAAAATAGGCACAAAAATTATTATACTCGATCATCATGAAGCAGAAGAAATCTCTCCTTATGCTATTGTTATAAACAATCAATTAAGTGATTATCCTAATAAACAATTATCAGGTGTTGGAGTTACGTGGCAATTTTGTAGATATATAGATAGTTTAATAAATCAACATTATGCAGATAAATATCTTGATTTAGTTGCTTTAGGCCTGAGCTTGTTGGGCTAATATATCTTTTCTGCTTACTAGCAGGGTATTTAATAATCTTGGACAAAGACTATTAAATGCTAACGGTTAATTCTAAAGTATTTATGACATGATGACATGAGTGTTATAAAATACTATGAAAATCCCGTGGGAATCAAATTACAAGATAACACTCATATATATTTATATAATAAAGGAGAAAAATATGAGTGAAATAATACAATTAAAAGATTTACCTAATAATGTATCTGGAATATATAAATTAAATTATCCAAATGGAAAAATTTATATAGGTTTAAGTAATGATATAAAAAGACGAATGTATGAACATAATAATCCTAATAGATTATTACATCATTTTAATTCACCTTGTGATTTAGCTATAAAAAAATATGGTCCTTTTACAGAAATAGAAATTTTAGAATATATTGATGATTTTAATTTATTAAAGGAAAGAGAAAAATATTGGATAAAATATTATAATTCTAATAATAATGATATTGGATATAATTTAACAATAGGAGGAGGAGACACTTCTTCTTTAACAGGTGAATATTCAGCTAACGCAGTTTTTACAGATGAACAAGTCTATAATATAAGAAAACGTCGTTACCAAGGTGAGCGAAAAAAGGACGTATATAAAGATTATCAAGAATATAGTTTTGGAACATTTGAAAAAGTATGGCTTGGTAATGGATACCCAAATGTAGGAAAAGAATTTATTATTCCAACAGGTAGTATCAGTAGACAAGAATATTCATCTAAAGCTAATAAAGGTGAAAGAAATGGACAATCCAAATTAACTGAAGCAGATGTAAGAGAAATTCGTAGAAGATATGATAATGGTGAATCAATAAGTTCTATTCATAAAAATTTTTCAATAGTACAAGCGAGAACAATTAGAACTGTTTGTAAAAGAGAATCTTGGAAACATGTAATTTGAAGCCTGTATCGACTATCCCTAAGGTTGAAATGCTGGGGAGTAGGGTTACTATTAGTACGTAACTGTGTTTTAGGAAACGAAGCACATGAAAACCGAAAGAGATATAGTAATACAAAAGTATTATTAAAATATAGTCAGTGCTTATGGAAACATAAGAATTTACGAACGGCGGATATGCAGTCATTGCTATCTTTTGAAACAAAGCATTTAATAAATAAAGGTTTTGAACCAGATAATATTCATAATCCTTTTATTTATAATATGTGGCAAAAGAATCAATTTAAATTAGGTGATCATATAACGTCCTGGGGAGCAGCTTTTTACATTGCTCCTTTTGTTAATGCAATAGTTAGAAGTGGAAATCAAGAGGAAAAAGAAAAAGTATTTGAATCAATGCTTTTTTTTAAAGCTTTTCAACAAATTCCATCAACCAAAAGAGGACATAAACAAGGAGAAATGGAACAATTAGTTGAACAAGCTATAAGAATATGTATTAATGTCAAGAATAAACAAAATAAAATTCAAGATGAAAGTATGGTTTTTCTTGAAAATAAAATAAAAGAAGAACATTTACTTAATAATAAAGTTCTTCTTATCTTAGTAGAACCAGGGCAGGTTAATAAAAATGTCGCAGGGTTAATTGCAAATCGTTTCATGGCTAAATATCAGCGGCCATGTTGCATTTTAACAAAAGTAGAAGAAACTAAGCCACTTAAATTTTTAAATAAAGACGATGAAGTTGTTTTAATAGACACACCTACAATAGTATCCTATCAAGGCTCTGCGCGGGGCTGTGATAAGGTTGGTGTTACTGAATTTAAAGATATATGCGCGGGGACTGGGTTAACGATGTATGTGGCCGGGCACCCAGGCGCCTTTGGGCTCGCTCTCCGCGAACAAGACATTCCCGCATTTATTCAATCTACAAATGAAGCATTAAAAAATATGTCTGATGAAGCAATATACTATGTAGATTATATATATGATGGTAATAATGTTAATCCACAAAATATTCTTGATATAGCAGAGATGGATAGTTTTTGGGGAAAAGATATGGAGACTCCTATTTTAGCTATTAAAAATTTAAAAGTTACCGCAGATATGGTAACTATTTATAGAAAAACATCTAATACAATTAAAATTACATTACCTAATAAAGTAAGTTTAATGTTATTTAATGCAACGGATTTAGATTGTAAAAAACTTCAAGAAAATAATCAAGGTTATGTTGTAATTGATTGTGTTGGCGAAGCGAATAAAAATGAATGGAATGGCAACATCACAGCACAATTATTTATCACAGATTATGAGATAGTAGACTCGTGCAAATATTATTTTTAAGGGTTTCTATAATGAAAAATATAATTTGGGAAATAAAACTAAAAAACATTTTGAAAAATTAATTATATAAGTAAAATAAAAAGATTATTTAAATTATATAATTAAATAAAAGGAGGAAATATAAACACAAAATGCAAAAAAAGAATATGTACACAGCAGAAGATTTAAAAAATATGCAAAATCTTCCGCTAGAAAGAAAAATTCAAATATCTCAAACAAGGATTCTTGAATGGGGCGAGAGGTGGAATCATAATATCTATGTGTCATTTTCAGGGGAAAGGACAGTACAGTACTCCTAGATTTAGTTCGAAAAGTTTATCCTGATGCCATAGGAGCTTTCGCAGACACAGGCTTGGAATACCCAGAAATAAGAAAATTTGTAAAATCAAAAGAAAATATAGTATGGTTAAAACCAGATATGAATTTCAAAGAAGTTATTTTTAAGTATGGTTATCCACTTATAAGTAAAGAAATTGCTCATAAAATTACTTCCGCAAGAAATAAACCTGACGGAAAAGTTGCACAATATTTTGAACCAAACAATGAAAAAGATTTAAAATATAATGGCAATTTTTCTGTTACAAAATGGAAATGGCTTAAAGATAGTAATATCCCTATTGGATCACAGTGCTGTGATGTCATGAAGAAAAAACCTTTTAAAAAATTTGAAAAAGAAACTGGATTAAAACCCATTATAGGAACAATGGCTAGTGAAAGTGCTATAAGAAAAAATGGATGGTATCGATATGGATGCAATGCTTTTGATCAAGAAAGGCCTCAATCTAAACCATTATCTTTTTGGACAGAACAAGATATTTTTGAATATTTAGAAAGATTTAATATTCCATATTGTGATGAGATATATGGGGAAATTAAAAAAGATAAAAAGGGTAAATATTATACTACAGGATGTTCAAGAACAGGTTGTGTATTTTGTGCTTTTGGCGTTCACCTTGAAAAAGAACCAAATAGATTCCAACAATTAAAGGTAACACATCCAGCTTTATATAACTATTGTATGAAACCTATTGAAGAAGGTGGATTAGGAATGAAAGAAGTGCTTGAAAGAGTTGGAGTTAAAACTGAATAAATTCTACTAAAAGCTGCTCGGGCCACAAGCGCCCGAGTTTAGTTTTTAAAAGTGCATTTGAACTTTTTTATTACAATTTTATTATGTTGATTTTTTAATAAAAATATGATATAATATATAAAAATAGAGGTAGAAATAAATATGATATTAAATGAAAAACAATTAAAAGGGCTTAAAATTGCAATAGATCGGTATAACAATCATGAAAAATATACTGTAATATCTGGGTATGCTGGGAGCGGTAAGTCTACGCTTGTTCGTTTCATAATTGAGGCTTTACCTATAGATGAGGATGATGTTGTGTATGCTACATATACAGGTAAGGCCGCACAAGTGTTGGCTAAAAAAGGCAATAAGAATGTAACTACTTTACATAAATTATTATATGAATCTTTTCCACGCCCAGATGGAACCTTTTATCGTAAACCTAAATTTAATCTTTTTCCTTACAAATTGGTAATAATTGATGAAGTTTCAATGGCTCCCAAAAGTTTGATGCAATTACTTTTTTCTCATAATGTTCATGTAATTTGTTTAGGAGACCCCTTCCAGCTCGCGCCTATCAATAAGGATGAGGACAATCATCTTTTAGACAAACCGCATATTTTTCTTGATGAGATTATGCGACAAGAGGCAGAATCAGAAATTATTCAATTAACAATGAAAATAAGAAATCATGAACCAATTCATGAATATGATGGAAAAGAAATTAAAGTATTAAAAAAAGAAAAACTTAATACAGGAATGCTACTTTGGGCAGATCAAATTCTTGTTGGAACAAATAAAACTCGTATTGATATTAATAAAGAAATGCGAAAATTATTAAATAAAACAAGCGATGAACCAATGGAAGGAGATAAGGTAATCTGTTGCCGCAATTATTGGGAAAAATTTTCTGAACAAGACTATAATTTAATTAATGGTACTATAGGTTATTTACATAATAAATTTGACACAGTTCATTATATTCCGCGCTATTATGGTGGAGGGAAAATTGACATAACAATGGCAGATTTTCTGACAGATGGTAATGATGTTTTTAATTGTCTTGCAATGGATACCCATATGATTAAAACAGGAGAAAGATG
>CANRPF010000012.1 GCA_947632375.1 uncultured Bacilli bacterium | reverse complement strand
TTTAAATAGCAAAAGGAACTTGTTATAAGTTCCTCATTATGGAAAGATTCCATTTACACAAAAATTTTTACACACTCGAGTAAATAAAAACTTTCAAAAATATTTTGAAAGTTTTTTTATCTAGATCTTCCTCTTGTTTTTTCTTCTGGTTCATAATAATCATAAAATGGATATTCTATTATATTTGGATTATTTTGATAAGGCATTTGTTGTTTATTATGTTGAGTATTATTTATATTTTGATTATTATTTTTATTTTGATTGTTATTTAAGTTATTATTTTTATCTTTAGTTTCATTCATTTTTTCTATTTCTGTTACTTTTTTATCATGTTCTAACATTGTTATATCTACTTTTTTATCTAGTATTGATATTTTTTGTTTTTGACTAGATAGTTTATCTTCTAATAGTTCAATATCACTTATAAAGTTATAATATTCACTAGTACTTAGATAATCTTTAAATTCAAATATAAAATCTTGTTTTAATTTTCTTACATCATCTAATGTACTAACTAAGTCTTTTTTAGTTTTAAATAAGTTTTCTTTTTCTTTTAATAATACATCTTTATATGTAGCATTAGATACTATTCTTGAAGTTAGTTCAGTTCTTAAACTATTTTTTAATTTATTATATATTTCTAAATGACTTAAATTATTATCTTTAGAATGAAATAATTTAAGTGCAATAGCATTTAATTCTAATTTGTTTTTTATTTCTTTATTACCTAAAAAGTATCTTTTTTCTAATTTTTCTGTAGCACTAATATTTTTTACTTTATTTTCTAAATCATTTAATGATATTTGGAATTTTAAAATAGCACTTTCTAATTTTAGTTTTTTATTTTTATAATTTTCTAATAAATTATTATCATAATCTATTTTTTCTCCCTTATCATTAACTAGAGTTTGTTTAGATTCAATTTCTTTTTTTACTGCATTAGTTTCATTAATTATATGTGTTATAGTATCTTTATGATTTAAATCATATTTAAAGTTTTCATATAATTCTTTAAAATAAATATCATTTTTATCAGTTTTTAACATTTCAATATAATCTTTTAAATATTTAGGTTGTTTTTTAGATAAATCATAAACATCTAAAATAATAGAACCATCTTTTATTTTATTTATTCTAGATAATATTGTATTTTCAATATCTTGATTCTTTTTTAGTCTAGCTAATAATTTATTAATATCATTTAAATCTTTTGTATTATCTAATTCTTTTCTAATTCTATAATTTTCTAAATCTAATTCTCTTAATTGATCTTTATCATCTTTAAGAGCTTTATTTAAAGTATCTATAAATTCTTTTTTGCCTAATTTTAAATTTTCTTCTTTATCTTTTTCTTCTTCTGATTTTTCATTAACTTCTTTTTTCTTTGGAGCAACTTTTTCTTTTGAATTAACTGCTACAACTTTAGGTTTCTTTTCCTCAATCTTTTTTTCTTCTGCCTTTTTTTCCTCAATCTTTTTTTCTTCTAGTTTCTTTTCTTCTAGCTTCTTAGCTTCTAATATAGATTCCTTTTTTACTTCATTAACATTAGCAACTTTTTTCTTATTATCAATATTTTTAGTATCTTTAGTTTCTTGTTTTTTATTATCTTTAACTTTTAATTTTTTGCTAACGACTACCTTTTTTTTAGAATTATTATTTTCCTTTTTAGTTTCTTTTTTTACTTCTTTTTTTGTTTCCGTATTTTTAATAGTAGGGGCTTCTTTCTTTGGTTCTATAACGGCAACTTTAGGTGTTACTTTTACTTCTTTTTTATCAGGCTCTTTTTTCTTAACATTTTCTTTTTTTACTTCTTCTTTAATTGGTTTAACTTCTTTTTTTGTTGTTTCCTTTTTAATTTCTTTTGGGTTTTCTTCTTTTTTTACAACTTCTTTTTTAACATCATGTTTTACTTCAGGTTTTATTTCCTTTTTAGTTTCTTTTTTAACGTCCTTTTTAGCTTCTTCTTTTTTTATATTTTTTGTTTCTTTATTTAAAGTATTTACTGCAACTTTTATAGGCTTTTTTAATTCTTCTGGTTTTTTTGCTATATCAACTTTTTTAGTTGGATTAATATTTTTTTTCTTTAGTTTAAGTTTTACAACTTTTTTAACTTTTTTTCTTTTCTTTTTAATATTAAGTTCTTGTTCTTTTTTTAAATTTATAAATTCTATTTCATGTTTTTTTCTAATTCTATCTATTTCTTGTTGCTTTTTTTTCTTTTCTTCTAATTCTTTTTTTCTTTTTAAAGCAAGTTCTCTATAATATATACGTAAATATTTAAAATAGTCATTTACATCTTTTTTATTAGTATTCATGATACTTCACCTGTCACATATTATAACACTTTTCTTTGATTTCTCAAGTTTTCTATAAAGTTAAATAAATTTATTTTAGTGTAAAGTATAAGAAATTGATTTACTTAATACATTTTTTTTGATATAATATATTTGCACTAGAGAGAAACTTTTAAAAAATTATATAACTTATCTTCTTTTAATAAGTGTCGACAATTACTTTTTCAAAAAGCAGATAATAACTATATTTCTCTTCTTGTGCTTATTATGAAATTTAAGATAAACTTAATTGTTTGTCTTTTTTTTATTTTGTGGTATTATTTTATTAGTGGAATATCTTTGGGGTTTTTTGAAGAAGAGGAGAATTTAATGGAAAAAGATAAAAATATTGCTAATATGCCTGATGAAATTGTTGATTTATATTTAAAAAGAGTTAATATGGGGGAAGTAAAAAGTGAAAAAACAGGGTATCCTAGTAAGGATAAGCCTTGGTTAAAATATTATACAGATGATGCTATTATGGCAAGTTTACCTTATAAGTCTATTTATAGTTTTATTAAATCACGTAGTGGTAGAAATATTGAGAAGACTGCTTTAAATTATTTTGGAACTAAGGTAACTTATAGAGAGCTTATTGATAAAATAGATGATACTGCACAAGCTTTAAAACAATATGGTATTAATAAGGGAGATATTGTTACTGTTATTATGCCTACTATACCTGAAACTATATATGTGTTTTATGCTTTGAGTAAAATTGGTGCAATAGCGAATATGGTTGATCCTAGAACTAGTGTTGAGGGAATAGAGGATTATACTAAAGAGGCTGGAAGTAAGCTATTAATGATTATTGATGTTGCCGCTGATAAGGTAAAAGATATTAAAAAGACTACTGATGTAGAAGATATTGTTGTTATTTCACCTACAGATTCTTTATCTTTAAAAAATATGTTAACTAAAGCTTTTAAAGATATAAAGGGTTTATATAATGATAAGAATAAGGATTCAATAAATAAAGTAAGTTTTTTAACTGTTGCAAGAAGTTATTTTAAAGAATTAAAAGATGGTGAAAGTAAGTTTGCAAAAAGTGGTAATTGTTTAACTTGGAAAGAGTTTATAAAATTGGGTAAAAATTATTATATGCCTACTGAAGAGGAGTATGAAAAAGATAGACCTGTTGTTATTGTTCATACAGGTGGAACAACAGGGAGACCTAAAGGTGTTGTATTATCAAATGATAATTTAAATGCTGCATCTTTCCAATGTGAAATAGCTGGATATGATTTTCAAAGTAGTCATTCTTGGCTTAATATAATGCCTCCATTTATAGCATATGGAATTGGTAATGGATTGCATTTACCATTAACTTGTGGAATGGAAGTTATATTAATTCCTCAATTTGATCCTAAAAAGTTTGATGAATTATTATTAGAATATAAACCAAATCATATGGTTGGTGTACCTAGTCATTATGGAAGTATTATTAAAAGTGAAAAAATGGCTAAAGAAAATTTGGATTATATAATTGCTCCTACAGTTGGCGGAGACAAGATGGATGAAAATCTTGAAAAGCAAACTAATGAATTTTTAGAGAAACATAATTGTCCTTATAAGATTGTTAAAGGATATGGTATGACTGAAGTTAATGCTGCTGTTGCGGCTTGTACTTCAAATTTAACTAATGCTATTGGTAGTGTTGGAATACCTTTTCCAAAAACTACTATATCAATATTTGAACCTGGTACAGAAAAAGAACTTAAATATAATGAATTAGGTGAGGTTTGTATTACAGGACCAAATACTATGGTTGGATATTATAATAATCAAGAAGAAACTGATAAGATTTTGAAAACTCATAGTGATGGCAAGGTATGGGTTCATTCAGGTGATTTAGGTTACATGGATGAAAATGGTTTCTTATATATTGTTGATAGAATTAAGAGAATGATTATAAGACATGATGGATTTAAAATATTCCCTAATATGATAGAAGAGGCTATAATGCAACATCCTGCTGTTAGCAACTGCATTGTTGTAGGAGTAAAAGATGTAAATCATTCTCAAGGTAATCTTCCTAAAGCTCATATAATTTTAAAAGAAGGTTATAATGACTATAGCACTATAGAAAAAGAAATTACTAATATTTGTCTTGATAAGTTAGCAGAGTATTCTCAACCAACTGAATTACAATTTGAGGAATCTTTCCCACTTACAAGTATTGGTAAGATTGATTTTGTTGAACTTCAAAAAAGAGATAATGCTATTATTGATGAAAGAACAAGAAAGCTAAGCTTAAGTTAAAAGCACCTTTCTTTCTTTTTGTTGCTATGATATAATAATCGCATAGTAGTATCTAAAGGGTGTGATATTTATGAGTATCAGTTTATCTGTAATAATTAGTGTTTTAATATTTACTATTTTAGTTGCAATTGTATATTTTTCTAAAAGTAAAATTAAAAGCGCAGAAAATAGACTGTATGTTAAATTATTAGTTGCATCTATTATAGGTCTTATTACTGAACTTTTATGTTTTTTCTTTATTACGTTTAAAGATGTAGGTCCTCTTTATAGTTTTCTTAATGAATTTGTAAATAAGGGCTTTATAATATATTTATTAGCTTGGGAATTTTTATTTACTCAATATATTTTTTATATTTCTTTTGATGGTAGAACTTTTTTTAAAAAATACATTGTTCCTAGGAAAAAATATATTTCTTTGTTTATATTTATATTATTTGTTTTTATTTCTTTAATAGTTTTTATTTTACCAATATATTATAGTTATGGGGATTATATTTATTCTTATGGTCCTGCAACAAATGTTCCTTTATTAATTGGTGGAGTATGTATTTTAATTGATATTATTAGTTTATTTGCTAACATTAATCATGTTAAGAATAAGAAGTATTTTCCTTTATTTATATTATTAATTTTAATGGTATTTGTCTTTATTATAAGACAGATAGAACCTGGTATAACTATTATTAATTCTGTATTTTCTTTTGTAACTATAATAATGTATTTTACTATTGAGAATCCAGATTTAAAAATAATTAATGAGTTATATAGAAATAAAGAATTAGTTGAACAGACTTATGAAGATAAATCTAACTTTTTGTTTGAGATGACTCAAGAAGTTAGAAATCCTTTATTTAATATTGTTAATATATGTGATTCTTTAAATAATGAAAATGATATTAATAAAATACATGATGGTTTAAAATTAATTAACAGCAATATAAAACAATTAGATTTTACTGTTAATGATATATTAAATGTTTCTTCTTTAGATATTCAAAAGTTAAAGAAGATTACTAATAGATATAATTTACAAAATTTATTTAAAGAAATTGTATCTAAAGTTAATGCTTTAATACCCGATAATATAGATTTTAGAAGTGAGATAGTTAATACTGTTACTTATCTTTATGGAGATTCTTTAAAATTAAAACAAGTTATTTTATCTATAATTATGAATTCAATAAAGAAAACAGATAGTGGTTTTATTGAATTTAAAATAAATACTATAGAAAAATATGATATTTGTAGATTAATAATTATTATTCAAGATTCTGGTAAAGGTATGTCTATAGATACTATAAATGAAATATTAAGTGCAACAGGAGCGTTAAATCAAGAAGATATTTCTAATATGGATAAGTTAGAGATGGATATTGAGTTATGTCAAAAAGTTATAAAATTATTAGGTGGACATTTAATGATTAAGAGTAATCCTGGTAATGGTACTGAAACTATTCTTACAGTTGATCAAAGAATATATAATCCAATGGATAATGAAAGTGTATTGGATAAGTATGCTAATTTTATTGCAAGACCTAAAAAGGTATTAGTTGTTAGTCAAGACAAAGTTTTTGTTGAAACTTTAAAGAAGAAATTTAATAAAGAAAATATGAGCTATTCATTTATGTTATATGGACAAGATGCTATTGATAAAATTAAGCGTGGTAAAGAGTATGAGTATATTATAGTAGATGATGAGATGAATGGTATGAATGGTTATACTATTTTAACTAAGTTAAAAGAAATTGATAATTTTGATATACCTGTTATTATTGCATTAGATAAAAATAAAGAAAAAATAAAACAAAATTACTTAGAAGATGGATTTAGTGATATTATATTAGTAAGCAATTTAAGTGATGAAATAGATAGAATTGTGAGTAGTTATTAGAATAAACTGGGGTTATAAATAGAATGGAGAAAAAAATGGAAAAAGAGAATTTAACAGGATATCCACATATTGATAAACCTTGGATGAAGTATTATAAGGATTTAAAGTTTGATGATGACAATTATTTTCATATGGTTGAGTATTTAAAAGATAAAAATAAATTTAGAAGATCTTTAATCGCTGAAACATATTATGGTAAAGAATTTACTTATGATGAAATGCTTTTTGATAATACAAATGCAAAAGCATTATCAAGTATTGGGATAAAAAGAAATGATTTAATTTTGAATTTAGTACCTAATTTAAAAGAAAGTGGTGAAATTTGGTTTGGAGCAACTCAAATAGGCGCAATAAGTGACTTTATAGATCCTAGACCAGATTCTACTAATATGCAAGCCAATGCTAATAAATTATTAGAGATAATTAAATTTGAAAAACCTAATTATATTGTTGCTTTAGATATGTGTTATATAGGAATGATAAAACCTATAGAACAAGAATTAAAAGAATTAGGTATAAAAGGTATTATTACTATAAGTGCAAGTGATTCAATGAATTTAAAGGGTAAAATTGATTATATGAAAGATGTAATTAATTATAATTCTTTAAAAAATATAAGAAACGTAAATACTAATGTAAAAAAATTATCATGGTATAAAGCATTACAAGATAAACTTAATAATATGAAAAAAATGGAAGAATCCTATAATAATGCAACTAAAAATACATTAATACCAGTTTATAAATATACTGATTTAAAAAATAATGCGAAATATGAAAATTTATATAGAATTATTGCTACAGAAGATGAAATAAATTATATAGGACATACATCTGGTACTAGTGGTGCAAGACCAAAGCCTATTACGGCAACTAATAAAAATATAATATCTAAATTAAATCAAATGGAAATGGCTGGAGTTAATTTTGATACAGGAGATAGAGTTTTAAGAATATTACCTTTATTTGCACCATTTGGAGCATTTGATAATTATTTATTGACTTTATCTAGTGGTGCTGTAAGTATAGATGTACCAGAATTTGATATTAGTGAATTTGGATATTTGATTAAAAAATATAGACCAAATATTATAATTGCAACCCCTGCTTGGCTTGCTCAATTACCAAATTATAAATATTTACAAAATTTAGATTTATCTTGTATTAAAAAGATGACTTATGGTGGAGATTCTATGTCAGAAAAAGATGAAGAGAATCTAAATAAATGGTTAAAAGATCATGGTAGTAGTGCAATAGTTAGAAAAGGTTATGGAATGAGTGAATTTTTAGGATGTGGAACTCATGCTAAAAATGAATATAATAAATATGGTTCTATTGGAATACCAATTCCTGGTTTAACATTAGGTATTGTTGACCCTAATATTGATGATAAATTAGTTCCATTAAAATTTGAAGAAGGAAAAGACAAATTAGAAGGAGAAATTATAGTATCTGGAAATTCTGTAACTCCTGGAGTTTTACATGATAATATTATTGTACCTCATTATGAATTAGATGGTGAATCATATATTAGAACAAGAGATTTAATGGCCATGGATAGGGATGGAATATTTTATCATTTAGGAAGAAAAGATCGTTCTTTTGCTCGTTTCGATGGTTATAAAATAAAACCATATGAAATTGAATCAGTAATAGAAAGTCATCCACTAGTAAAACAAGCACGAGTAGTTGAATATTACGATGAAAATTATAGAGGGATAATGCCTATATGCCATATTACATTAAATAAAGAAAATGAAGAAAATATAGATTATATTAATATAGTTAATGAAATAGTATATGATTATATAATTAAAAATCCAACTATGTCGTCTAGACAGATACCATCTAAATTTAAAATTAGAGAAAATATGCCATTAACTAAAAATAGTAAAGTGGATTTTAATAAATTAAAAAATGAACCATTAGACAATACAGAAATAAATGTTTTAGTTGATGAAACTAATTTAAGTGTAGGATCAATTGAAATATCATATGCAAAAGATAAAAATAAGAGTTTAAAATTGAAAAAAGATTAAAGAGGTGGTAATGATGCAAAATGTCCAAGGATTTTTGCTAATAAATTTATATGCTTTTCTTCTAATCGTATCTACATGTATAATATTTTTTGAAAAAAAACATCTTAAACAAATAGAAGGCGTTACTTATTCTAAATTTCTAATTGCAAATTTATTTGTATCATTAACAGGATTAATATTAGGATTATTGGTTAGCAATATAATATATGCTAATGAATTAATCATATCTATATCAAATAAATGTTATTTATTAAGTTTATTCTTTTGGGTTTACTATTTTACTTTTTATACGGTTTATGTTGCATTAAAAAATAAAAATAAGATAAATAAATATATTTCAATATTTAAGTTTATCAAATACTTAAGCATTATATTAATAATTATTTTACCTGTTAGAGTAGTAATGAATGATATAACTAGTGAAGCTACTGGATATGCAATAATGTATACATATTTAGTTTGTGGAATTGGAATTTTAATTCAATTATTTTGTTTAGTAATAAATTATAAAAATTTAAAAAATAAAAAATTCATACCAATATATTTATTGATATTCTTAGGAGGAGCAATTTTTTCATTACAAGTAATGGATCCTTCATTAAATTATTTAATAAATCCTACTTTAATTTTTATAGCATTTATAATGTATCATACAATAGAAAATCCAGATATAAAAATGTTAAGTGAAATATATAAAAATAAAGAATTAGTTGAACAGACATATGTAGATAAATCTAACTTTTTGTTTGAAATGACACAAGAAGTTAGAAGTCCATTAATGAATTTAAATAATTTATGTAAAAGTTTAAAAGATACTGATGATATAGATACTATGAAATCTAAATTAAAACTTATTAATAATTCTGTTCGTGAATTAGATTTTGTTGTAAATGATGTTTTAGATGTATCTAGTTTAGATATGCAAAAAGTTAAATTTATAAGAAATAAATATAATTTAAAAACAGTATATGACGATATAATAAATAAAATAAAAAATGATATACCAGATAATATAGAATTTAGACCTCAAATAAAAGCCAATATTCCATATTTAGAAGGAGATTATATTAAATTAAAACAAGTATTGTTAAGTTTATTATTAAATTCAGTTAAAAAAACAAAAGAAGGTTTTATTGAATTTAAAATAGATACGATAGAAAGATATGATGTATGTAGATTAATTTTCACAATAAAAGATTCTGGAGCAGGATTATCAATAGATAAAATAAATGAGATATTAAGTACAACGAGTGAATTTGATTCAAAAGATGTAGAAGCTTTAGAAAAAAGTGATTTTAATATAAAATTATGTCAGAAGATAGCAAAAGCTGCTGGTGGTAATTTATTAATAAAATCAACTCTAGGAAAAGGAACAGAGATAATACTAACAATAGATCAAAAGATATATGATCCTGCTAGTAAAGAATCTATAATAGATAAATATGAAAGTGAAATACCAACTAAAAGGGTATTAATAATAAGTCAAGATAAAGAAATAAATAATGTAATTAAAAAGAAATTACAAGAAGAAAATATATCATCATCAATAATATTGTATGGACAAGATGGAATAGATAAAATAAAAAGTAAGAAAATATATGACTATATAATAATTGAAGATGAAATGAATGGAATAAACGGATATAATACAATGAAAGAAATAAAGAAGTTAAATAATAAAATACCATTGATATTAATAATAGATAAAAATAAAGAAAATATAGTAGATCATTATATAGAAGATGGATTTACAGATTATGTTATAAAAGAAAATATAAAAGATGATATTAATATAATAATTAATATATATTAGAATAAAATGTAAGGGTGATATAAATGACGTTATTAAAATATATTATATTAGGTATTATACAAGGTATAACAGAACCTTTACCAATATCTAGTAGTGGACATATTTATATATTTAGACATTTGTTTTCTGTAGATATATTTAATGATTTTAATTTTGAAATATTTGTAAACTTTGCATCGTTTATAGCAATATTTATTATATTTAGAAAAGATGTGTTTAAATTAATTAAAGGTTTTTTTGAATATATATTTAAAAGAACTAAGAAAAGTTATAATGATTTTAAATATTGTTTAATGATTATAATAGGTACTATACCTGTAGGTATATTAGGAATAGTATTAAAAGATTATTTAGAAAGTTTTCTATTTGATAGAGTTTATTTAGTTGGAATTGCATTTATATTAACAGCATTACTTTTACTTTTTGTTAAAAATTCAAAAGGTAAAAAAGAAGACTATGATATAACATATAAGGATGCAATTATTATCGGTTTATTAGAAGCTGTAGCATTAGTACCTGGAATTTCAAGAAGTGGTACAGTATTAGCAGCATGTCTTTTATGTTCTTTATCAAAAGATGCTTCTTTAAAGTATACGTTTATGTTATATTTTCCTGTAAGTATAGCAACTATGCTTTTAGGTGTAAAAGATATAATTGAAGTTGGTATAAATAGCAGTATGTTAGGTTATTATTTAGTTGGTATGGTATTTTCAGGAATAGTTACATATTTTACTTACAAAGTACTTAGCAATATTGTACGTAATGGTAAGCTTTGGAAATTTTCTATATATTTAATAATAGTAGGAATATTAACATTAATTTACTTTTTATAAAAGGAAAAACAAATTAATATTGTAGATATTTAGTATAGGAGGAAAGTATGAATAAATATACTAAATTATTTATAATAATTAATTTGTTTTTTTCAATATTTTTTTTAAAACCAAATAAAATATTCGCTTTAATAACAAATGATGAATTTACTAAAAGTTTTATAGGAAAATATCATTATGTTGATTATGATGGTAAATACGGTGATTTTGAACATTTTAAAAGAAAAAGTGATGGTGCAACAGCATATTGTATCGAACCTAGAGTTTCTTTAGCTGCTGATTCATATAAAGGATATTATAGTCTTACATTATCAGATATGGCTAAGTATGCTGGATTAAGTAATGATATATTAAATAAGATTTCTATGATTTCTTTTTTTGGAGCTGGTTACAAAAATCATATAGGTGATGAATGGATTGTTGCAACTCAAGCTTTAATTTGGAATACTTTAGGAAGAGAATATTATTTTACAAGTAAAAATGATAAAGAACATCCTTTCGCTAATGTTATTGATACACCTGATGAAATACAATCTAAGATGGATGAAATAAATAACTTAGTAAATGATTATACAAGTGTTCCACCAATTAATTATACTCATGTATCTATACCAATTAGAAGTTCTTATACTTTTACTGATAGTAGATTTAAAAATTTTCATTTAGATTATTGTAATAATTGTGATTATGTATTAAATGATAATTCTTTTCAAATTATTCCTAAAAATAATAGTGGTGGAAATATAAGAATAAATAAGGGTGAAGAAGTATGGAGTTCTCCATATGTTGTTTATGTTAATTCTGGTGGTCAGAATTTAGTTGTACCTGGAAATATAGATAGAATATTTATTAATTTATCTTATAGTGTAGTTAGTGGAAGTTTAAAATTACATAATTATGATATGGATAATAGAAGTTGTGAACCTAGAAAGGGTGGTAAATTAGAGGGTAGTATATATAAGCTTTATAAAAGTGATGGAACTTTTGTTAAAGATTTAGTTATTGATAGTGAATGTAATTATAATGTTGATGATTTAGATTTAGGTAGCTATTATATTGAACAAGATAAACCTGGTTTAAATTATGAGGAAGATAAAAATAAATATTATTTTGATCTTGATATGGATAATAATTCTAAAGATTTAACTATATATAGTAAGATGTATTTAGGTGGTGTTAATTTAAATAAATTTGATTTATTTACTAAGTCATGTAAAAGTTTAGGATCATCTTCTTTAAAGGGAGCTTTATATGGTATTTATGATTCTAAAGATAATTTAATAAAAGAATTAAATATTGATAGTAATTGTAATGCTAAGAGTGATTTAGATTTATTAGTTGGAAATTATTATTTAAAAGAGTTAGTAGCACCTAAGGGTTATAAGTTAGATACTAAAATTGAAAATTTTTCTATAACAAAAGAAGATGATGGAAAGTATGTTGATGTTACTTTATATGATGAAGCTTATAATACTAATTTAGTTATTGATAAAACTTATGAATATAAAGATAAAGTTTTTAATGAAGTTGGAGCAGAGTTTAAAGTATATTTAAAAAGTGATGGTTCTTTAGTTGATACTTTACATATTGATGCCTCAGGTAGAGCAACTATTAATTTAGTTTATGGAGACTATGTTATTAAACAAACTAAGGGTATCAAGAATTATTATTTATCTGATGATATTGATTTAGTAGTTAATTCTTTATCTAATGAATATACTTATATTTCTTTAGTTAATAAACCATATACTTCTAGGTTAGTTGTAAAAAAGGTTGATGAATTAGGTAATCCAATTAAATCAAATAAATTTAAGTTTAAAATATATGATGAAATTAATAAACAATATGTTTGTCAAAATCTTTATTATCCAAATAATGAATCTGTTTGTGAATATAGTACTAATGATTTAGGAGAGTTTATTACTCCTGAAGTTTTATATCCTTCTAAATATAAAATTATTGAAACTGATACTGATGTAGGATATTTAATTAATGATTTAGGTTATGAGTTTGAAATAGGTGAAAATACATCTTTTATTAATGATAGTAAGTTAGGTCGTATTATAGAGATAAATTATGTTAATAATAGAGTAAAGGGACGTATTAATATAGAAAAAATGGGAGAGAGTTTATCTGTTAAAGATAATAAGTATTTTTATAATAATATTAAGTTATCTAATGTAGTATTTAATTTGATTGCAAATGAAGATATATATGAAAATGAAATTCTTATATATAAAAAGGGTGATATTGTTAAAGTTATAGAAACTGATGCATTTGGTTTAGCAAGTGTAAGTTCTTTACCTTTAGGAAAATATATATTAAAAGAAGTTAAATCAAATAAAGATAATATTATAGATAATAATATTTATGAAATAGAGTTAAAGTATAAAGATAAGTATACTAAAGAAGTATCTGTTGATATAAATATTATGAATCATTTGAGAAAAGGACAAGTAGTTATAAAGAAAATTGATTCATTATCTAATATCGGTTTAAAAGATGCTTTAATTGGTATATATACATTAGATGATAATTTAGTATATAGTGGGTTAACAGATGAATATGGTTATATTAAAGTAAATGATTTATTTGCAGGACATTTTTATTTAAAAGAATTATCTAGTCCAGATGGTTATGATATTAATCCTAATAAGTTTTATTTTGAAATAAATGATAATAATAATTTAGTTAATATAGTTATAGAAGATAATAAAATATATACTAGTAATGAAATAAAAATACCAAAGACAAAATTAAATATTTCTAAATATGAAATTGTTATTATTAGTTTAATTATTATTGTTTTATTAAATATAATATATGTTAAGATTAAGTAAGTTTGTTTTAATTATACTTTTATTAATTTTGATATTTAGAAATAATATATTTAGAAAAATTGAAGAATATAAAGTAGAGATGTTTTTTAATAAAGATAATCATTATAATGAAATTAGTAATATAGTATTAGATATACCTAAGATTAATTTAAAGAAAATAATATATTTAAATAAATATAATTCAGTTGATTATGGTATAGAATTAGTAAATGGATCTGATATGCCTGATATAGATAATGGTAATTTTATTGTAGCATCTCATAGTGGTAATTCTGTTATATCGTATTTTAATAAATTAGATTTATTATCTTTAGATGATATTGTTAAAGTATATTATAATAATAAATGGTATAAATATAAAATTATAA
The DNA here is from genome assembly GCA_947632375.1 of uncultured Bacilli bacterium. Classification (GTDB taxonomy): domain Bacteria; phylum Bacillota_I; class Bacilli_A; order RF39; family UBA660; genus UMGS1124. Next base: position 30,286 of record CANRPF010000012.1, on the reverse strand, counting down.
ATATTTATGAAATAGAAAGTAATGGATTTATGAATGTTAAATATAATAATTTTTCTAGTATATATTTAATAACTTGTAGTAAGAAAAATGATAATCAAGTAATTTATTTAGGAAAACAATTATAATATTTTTATCTATTTAATATTATTAAATAGGTGATTTAATGTTTGTTGATAATATACACAATAGAATATATTTTGTATTTGGATTAGTTGTTGTTTTATTTGCTTTAATAATTATAAAAGTATTTTATATACAAGTTATTGATTATGAAAAGTTAAATAGTTTAGCAGATAGTTTATGGAGTAGAAATTTACCTATTACTGCTGATAGAGGATTAATATTAGATAGAAATGGTAAAGTACTTGCTGATAATATTACTACAGTTAGTTTGGTTTTAATACCTAATCAAATAAAAGATAAAGAGTTGGTTAGCAAATCTTTAGCAGATATATTAAATGTTGATTATGATGAAATATATAAGCATGTAAGTAAAAAAACTAGTATTGAAAGAGTGCATCCTGAAGGTAGGCAATTATCTTATGAAGTTGCAGATGAAATAGATAAATTAGGTTATGATGGTGTTTATCTTGTTAAAGAAAGTAAAAGATATTATCCTTATAATAATGTACTTAGTCATGTATTAGGATATGTTGGTATAGATAATCAAGGTTTATCAGGTATAGAATTAGAGTATGATAAATATTTAACAGGTAAAGATGGTGCAATAAAATATTATAGTGATGGAAAAGGAAATAGATTAGATATGTCTGAGGTTTATGTTGAACCTCAGAATGGTATTAATGTTAATTTAACAATAGATTTAGATATAGAACTTGCTGTAGAAAGAGAATTAGATAATGTAGTTGCAAAATATAATCCTGAACAAGCATTAGCAGTTGTAGCAGATCCTAATAGTGGAGAAATTATTGCAATGTCAAGTAGACCTAATTTTAATTCTAATAATTATAAAGAATATGATATTAATACAATAAATAGAAATTTACCAATATGGGCAACTTATGAACCAGGTTCAACTTTTAAGATAATTACTTTAGCAGCATCTTTAGAAGAAAGGACTATTAATTTATTTGATGATCATTATTATGATGGTGGTTCTATTATGGTAAATAGTGCAAGAATAAAGTGTTGGAAATCAGGAGGACATGGTGCGGAAACTTTTTTAGAAGTGGTTGAAAATTCTTGTAATCCAGGATTTGTTGTAATGGGGCAAAAGTTAGGTAAAGAAAAACTTTATAATTATATAAGAAATTTTGGATTTGGAGAAAAAACAGGAATTGATTTAAATGGTGAAAGTAGTGGAATATTATTTAAATATGATAATATCGGACCACTTGAACAGGCGACTATGTCTTTTGGTCAAGGAATTAGTGTAACTCCTATTCAACAAATAGCAGGTGTTAGTGCTGCAATTAATGGTGGTTATTTAAATAAACCTTATATAGTTAAATATTTAAGTGAACCTGAAACTAATCAGATTATACTTGAGAATAAGAAAAATACTGTTAGACAAGTTATTAGTGAAGAAACTAGTAGTATGGTAAGATATGCTTTAGAGAGTGTTGTTGCAAATGGAACGGGTAAGAATGCTTATATCGAAAATTATAGAGTAGGTGGAAAAACAGGTACTGCTCAGAAGGTTGATAATGGTATTTATATGCAAGGAAATTATATTGTTTCTTTTATGGGATTTATTCCTGCTGATAATCCTTTATATTTAGTATATGTTGCAATAGATAATCCTAAAGGAATTACACAATATGGTGGTACTGTATCTGCTCCTGTAGTAAAAAATATTATGAAAAGTATAATTGATTTAAAAGGTTTAAAACAAGATAATAGTGGAATGGTTAGAAAAGAGTATACTTGGTTAGATACTAAATATGTATTATTACCTAATGTTGTTGGTATGAGTTTAAGTGAGGCTAAAAAAGAATTAAAAGGATTTAAATTAGAGTATTCGGGAGATGGAGATAATGTTATTTATCAAGAACCTAATCCTAATCAATATGTAAAAGAAAATAGTACTATAAAATTAATGCTAGAGTAAATATGTGACAAGTTTTATAAAAATTTTTTAAACTTTAAAAATCATATGATAAAATATATTAGGTGATACAATATGGATTGGTTAAGCTTTAAAGAAGCTATTAAAGATTTACTAAAGTATGTTATATTTATAATTATAGTATTAGTATTAGCTTTATATGTAGTTGGATTACAACAAGTAATTGGTTCTTCTATGGATCCTACATTTACTGATAAAGATGTTGTTATATTAGATAAGTTAACTTATAGATTTAAAGATATTAAAAGAGGAGATGTTATTGCTCTTAATAATAAAGATACTAAATTTTTAATTAAAAGAGTAATAGGACTTCCTAATGAAGTTATTAGCTACAAAGATAATACATTATATATAAATGGAGAAAGTTTTAAAGAAAACTATTTAGATGAAAGTGTTATTACAGAAGATTTTGATTTAAGTGTTTTAGGTTATCAAAAAATACCAGAAGATATGTACTTAGTTCTAGGAGATAATAGAAGTATTTCTCAAGATAGTAGAGACCCAGAAGTTGGTTTAATTCCTAAAAAAGATGTTATTGGAAAAGTACGTATACAAATTTGGCCATTAAATGAATTTAAAGTATTAAAATGAGCATTAAACAAAGATGCTTTTTTTATGGAAAAAACAGAAAAAAAATATTGTAAAACAAATATTAAATTTTTGTAGACAAAATACTATAAAGTGTGTATAATAAACTTGAATTCAAGTGTATTATGCCGTTATATATACTTGAATATAGCATAAATTTATAAGGGAGGTTAGTTATGGATAACAAGAAAAAATATTTTATTGCTATTATCCTATTTATCTTTATCGGATTGATGATATTCACTTTTGCAAGTCAACGTGAAGATTATTCTGAAAAAAGAGGAGAAAATAACAGTGGTAATTCCACAAAAACTACAACAACTACAAAGCGTGTTGAATCAGATGATAATGATAATGACGGATCAAATTCAACACATGGAAATACAACTAGTGGAAATGTAAATAATGATACTGCTACTAATAATGATGCAGAAGTAGATCCTGGATCTTCTTCACAACCAGAAATATTTGATCCTGCATCAGATAGTCCTGTATCAGATAATTCTCTAGCTGATGCTGAAGCTTTAGTTAAAAAAGCAGAAGAATCATATAAAAATGGAGATTATGATAGTGCAAAAGAAGCTGTAGATAAATTACCATCAACACAAGATAAAGAAAATTTACAAAAAAGATTAGCAAACGTAAAAGAAGGTATAGATTTACAAGCATTAGTTAAAGCACTAGTAGATCAAGTAGAAACAAGTCAAAGTGTCGAAGATATGGACAACGCTCGTACTAATGAATCAACAAATAATATTACTGATAGAGTAAGTAAATTGACTGACGAAAAGTTAAAATCAAGTTTACAAACTGAATTAGATAAAGTTAGTCCATTATTAAATGATGAAGTTGCACCAGAAGTTAAAGTAGATGACGGTGATACTTTAGAAGAAGGAGCAACATTAACAACTAAAGGCGGAACATTAAAAGTTACAGATGATAATGATGTAACTATTGAAATTGTTACAATTGGCGATGAAGAAGGCAGTGTAACAACAGTAAAAGCTAAAGAATATAAGTTACCAGAAGAAGTTGGAACTTATGAAATTACAGTTACTGATGCTGCATTTAATAAAGTAACATTTACTATTGTAATTGATACAAAACCTGCTAGTGTAACAAGAATAAAAGTACAAGTTCATGGAAAAGATGTTCCTTATGCAAATGCAGAAGATAAGTTAATGATAACTGTACAAGTTGATGAAGAAATAAAGAATGCACCTGTTGTAAAAATTGGTAACAAGATTATTGATGTAACACCAACAATCGAAACAATAAAGACAGGATATAGATATACTTATAAACAAATTGAAATAACAGAAGATATGAATTTAAGTTCTGGAGATAAAATTAATGTTACAGTATCTGGAATTGAAGATTTATTAGGAAATGAACCTAAAGAAGACGAAGAAGAAATAACTTCAGACGGAACAGAATATAATGAAGTACCTGTTATATATGATATTGATTCACCAAAATTAAATTTTGGAAATGGATATATAATAGATGAATTTACTATTATAGCAGAAGACGATAACTTAGATTATATGACAGTTACAAATGCATTTACTAAAGAAACAAAAACAATTACTGCTACTGATGGTGTAAAAAAGGTTGAATTTACTTTACCAGAAGGAGAAGCAGATAATGTTAAATATGATGTAGTTGCTGTTGATAAAGCTGGTAACAAAGCTTATTATAAAGATAGTAATGGTAGAATGGTATATTATTTAAGTTTATATCATGATAATAAAAAACCAGAAATTTATGATGCAACTAATGCAGAATTAAAAGAACTTTATCCTAAAGAAGGCGTTACATTACAAGTAAGTGATGGAAGCTTAAAGAAGGTAGAAGTTAAAAAAGGCGAAGAAGTTACTACATTTGAATTTAAAAATAATTATACTGCTAATAAGGTAGTTTCAGATGAAATTAAATTAACTGATGGAACTTATATTATTACTGCTACTGATAGATTTGGAAATACAGAAACAAAAACTATTACAGTTGATGCAAAAGATCCAAAGATTAAAGCTTTCGGTATTGGAACAAGTGGAAAAGTTGTTGGAGATACTAGCTATGTAACAGTAAAACAAAGAATTCGTTCTACTATTAAATTCGATGAAGAATTAGCAGAAATCCCAACTTTCGTATTAGTAGATAGAGCAACAGAAAAAGAAGTATTTACTTTTGAAGAAGTTACTTGTGATACTGATGAAGATGGTTTATATGCTTGTTCTATAGTTTATACTCTTACAGGTGAAGATAAATTTGCAGATGGTACTTATACTATTAAAGTAAAAAATATTAAAGATAAAGCTGGAAATGCTATTAGTGATATTGATCATTGGACTTTAAAACACAATGTAATAGTAGTAGATACAAAAGCACCAGAAGTACAAATAAATGGTGAAGAACCTAAATCACTATATAATAATATAGAAGATATTACTTCTGAAGAAGGGGCTACTATAGTAGTAACAGATAAAGAAGGAAACACTGTAGATGACTATTCTGCAATGACAGATGGTGAATATACAGTAACTGTTACTGATGTTGCAGGTAATGCTACAAAAGTAACTATTGAAATAGATAAAACAGAACCTATAATTACTTGGAGTAACGGAACAAATGTTGGTAATGGAAATATTGTAAATTCACAAGATGAAAGTAATTCAAATTACGCTACATCTATAAATGTAGCAGATAAAAATAATAGTCATATGACTATTTACAATTCAATAACTAAAAAAACTACTACAGTTGAAGCTAAAGAAGATGGAACTTTAACATTTGACTTAGCAAGTATTGAAGGTATTGAAAATTCTGATAATTTAAAATTATATATTACTGCTTATGATAAAGCTGGAAATGTAAAAACAAGAGATGGCGAAGCAAAAGGATCAGCTATTGAAGTTTACATAGATAATAAAAAACCTGTTATTGCTGCTAAAGGATCATTATTAAATAGTGATGAGGCAGTAGTTAACGGCGAAACATATAGAGGACCTGTTTTTGTAAAAATAACTGATGGCAGTTTAACAAAAATTACAGCTACAAAAAATGACGTAGAACTTGGTACTGAAGATGTAAACCCAAATTATGATCCAAACAAAGTTATGGAATCTAATTTGACATATGAAGATGAAGGAACATATAAAATTGTTGTTGTAGATAGAGTTGGAAATGTAAGTACATTAGAATTTACTATTGATGCAACTCCTGTTAAAATGACTGCTTCAACAATATGGGCCAATGTAAAAGAAATAGTAAAAGATGGTAAAACATATTACTATGCAAATGAGGAAAAAAATATTTTACCTTACATAGTAGTAGATGAAGAATTAGGAGAAAATCCTGTATTCACTTTAAAAGATAGCGAAGGAACTGAGTTAGTTATTCCTGATAAATATGTTACAAAAACAGAAGAAAACGGAACATATAAATATGGAGCTAGCTATCCTGTTAGTGAAGCTACAACTTTAAAAGATGGAGAAATTTCTGTTAAAATAACAAATATTAAAGATAAATTAGGCGTTGAAGGTGTAATCTCTAGTGGTGAAAAATTAGACTATGTTGATTATGGTAAATTAACTAATAATAACAGAATTGTAGTAATCGATAGAGATAAACCTGATATAAGTGAAAATTCTTTAAGAATTGTTTCAAGTGGAAATGATAAAAAAGATAAGATAGATGGAAAAACAGTATATTATGCAAATAATAGAATTCGTATATATGCTAATTTTAATGAAGAAATAAGAAATAATCCAAAATTTACTATTAGTGATAATAATAATCATGAAATTTCTGGAGAATTAAAGTATAACGATAATGCTGGACGTTATGAAGCTGACATATATCTTAATAAAGAAGAAACTAAATTAGAAGATGGTTTAGTTAACCTTAGTGTTTATGGTTATGAAGATTCAGCTGGTAATGAAGGTGAAGAACTTACTAATGCTGACATCAAATCTAGTGAAGGTGGAGTTGTAGTTGAAAGAACTGCACCAAGCTTAAGCATTATGATAGATGGTAAAGAAACAGTTTTAACACCAGATAATGATAAAGCAAGTATTTATATAGATAAAACAGCTGTTGGTAAAGCTGTAGAAGAACATGTTCCTGGCACATCTATTGGTGTTGCAAATAAAATAGTTGGAGATAGTTCATACACTGATAGACATCAAGTAAACATTTTTAATAGAGCTCAAAGTTATACTAAAACAATTACTGTTTATGATGAATTAGATAATGAACATACATATACTATTTATGTTTATCCTAAAACAGCAGAATCTAATAAAACTGAAGCTTTAAAAATGGTTCAACCAGGTGATACAGTTGATATTTCTGGAGCAACTATTACTGAAGATGTAACTATTAAGGCAAATGATGTTACAATAATAGGTGACGCTGAAGAAAAAATTCAAGGTAAACTTACTATTGAAGGAAATAATGTAACATTAAAAAATGTTAATGCTACAACTGATGGTATAATTGCATTAAATATTACCGGAGATAATGCTACTATTGAAAATGGTGAATATAAAGTATCAACAAATTCTTATCAAGGTGTAGGAGCGATCCAAATACATGACGCTAATGAAGTTCATATTCATGGTGTTGAGACAACAGGTGGTATTCAAATTTGGAATTTTAAAGGTACTACAAAAGAATCTTTAGATATTTCAGGTAATACTATTAAATATACTGAACCAAATGCTGTTATAGCTGGTATTGTAGTAGGAAAAGATGAAAACTTAGCTGTTTCATATACTGCAAGAGGTTTATATGAAGCAAATAATTTTGAGGGAATAAGTAATAGTACTGATATTGATGATAGAGGTAAAACTAATTATTTTGTTACTATTCAAACTGCTGATTTAGTTAAAGACTTAGATACAGTTAAAGTTGGAGTAGACGGACAACCTGTTTATTCTGATGAAAACGCTTCAAGTCAATCTAAGTCAGAAGTAGCAAGTGCTTATAGTGTTAATTATACTAGTCAAGCTTTTCCTTATATGAAAGAAGTATCTACTGAAGGAAGTCTTATAAGAAAAGAATCTGCAAATACTATTACAGTTTCATCTCAAGATGATAGATATTTTAATGAATATATTAAAGAAAAGAATTTTGATAAAGTATCAGTAATTTGGTGGTCAAAATATAGTTGTGATATGACTCAATGTGAAGGTTTTACTAATCGTGAGACTAACACTAAAGTAGAATCTATATTTGAAGGCAGAAGAGGAGATGTAGACATTACTATGGAAGCTCCTGCTGCTAGAGAAGGTTTTGAATTTGCTGGATGGGAAGTTTATGAAGATACTTATGCTGGTGTAGCTATTCAAAGTGTAAAAGCTTTGTATAAAGAAGTAGAAGCAACACCTGCTTCAGAAACAGAAACTATTCCAGAAGCAGATGAAGTTACAAGTAGTGAAGTTAGTGAAATAGCTACTTCTGAAATTGTAGAACCTGTTAGTAATACTTTATCTATAGAGATGAATAAAATTTTAGCTCGTTTAAGTAGATTTTAAAGTTAAGATGTAAAGTCTTAACTTTTTTTCTTCTAGTAATTTATTTATTGTGTTAAAATTACTATGAGGTAAATATTATGGCTTATATAAAGTTTAAAGAATTAACAAAGTATTTTGATTTTAAAAAAGAGATTACTGATAAAGATGATCTTCCTGATTATACTAAGGAATATGTTTTAAATGGTGAAAAGATAATATTAGCTTATAAGAATAGTAAGGATTATGTTTTATTTACTGATTATAAGATTATTTTATTTGATAGAGATCCTATGGCAGTTTATTATAAGAAAATTCATGTTATTCCTTATGTTTCTATATCTACTCATGCTATTAATTTTAAACCTGGTAAAGTAGAATTATTATTTAGTTTTGATAGTGGTTATCAATTACATTTGAATTTTATTGATATGAATCATGATAAGAAAGAGAATTTGAAAAGAGTATTTAATATTATGATGAAGGTTAAGTTATAAAAAAAATATACTTAATTTAGTAAGTATATTCCTATATTTAAGTAAGTTGCATATAATGTCCATAAAAAGTATGGTATTAGTATGTAGCTTGCTTTTTTACTTTTATTTTTAAATGATAATATTGTTATTACTATTAATGCATTTAATATAAGTATCCATATAATAGATAGAAATCTTTTCTTTAGCATAAAAAATAGTATTGGCCATATTAGATTAAATATTAGTTGTATATAATAATATTTATTTTCTTTATTTGAATTTTTAATATATATATAATAAGATAAACCCATTAATATATATAATATAGACCACATTATTGGAAATAGTATTTTTGGTGGAGATAGTGGTGGTTTATTTAATATACTATAATCTATTTGATTTTTTATTATTAATCCTACTATTGAACCTAGAATTATTGGAGTAAATAAGTAAAATATTTTTTTTATTTTTTTCATTTTATACCTCATTATAATTATATTATTTTTTTTAAATATTATGTATTGACTTAAGTATTTCTTAATTATATAATTTATATTACGAATAGTTTCTGTGTGAACTATTCTAAGGGATTTGTATGGAGAAAGATAGAACTTTAAAAATATTATATACTATTAAAATAGCTAGTGATTATTATGATAGGGTAATAGAAGATTATATTAAAAATATGGATATTTCTAAATGTGAAGCTGATATTTTATTATTTTTTTATAATAATCCAAGTTGTTTAAATGCTAAAGATGCAGTTAAGATAAGAGGTTTTTCAAAATCTTATGTTTCTAAAGCAGTATCTTCTCTTTTAAAAAAGGGATATATTAGTATTTATTTAGATAATAAAGATAAAAGATATCAAAAACTAAGTATTGATTCTAAATCAGATGAATTAATATCTTTATTAGCTTTTAAACAACAAGAAGTTTTTAAACAATTTTTTAATGGAATAGAAAAAGATGATTTTAATATATTTTTAAGTGTAATGAAAAAAATAGAAAGTAATATAAATTATTTAAAAGAAAGGAAATAATATGTCAAAAATATTAAAAAATTTAACTAAAAAGAATGTATTTATTGTTATAATAAGTGTATTATTAATAGCTTTTCAAGTATTTTTAGATTTAAAATTACCTGATTATATGGCTAAAATAACTACTTTAGTACAAAGTGAAGGTAGTCAAATTAAAGAAATTTTATATAATGGTGGTATTATGCTTTCTTGTGCTTTTGGTAGTTTAATTTCTGCTATTATAGTTGGTTATTTAATATCTTATAATTCTGCTAATTTTTCTTTGAATTTAAGAAGAAAGTTATATTTAAAAGTACAAAGTTTTAGTGATGAAGAAATTAAGAATTTTAAAACTAGTAGTTTAATAACTCGTACAACTAATGATATAACTAATATTCAAATGTTTTTCTCTATGGGTTTACAAACTATAATTAAAGCTCCAATTACTGCAATATGGGCTGTATTTAAAATATTAAATAAAAGTTGGCAATGGAGTTTAATTACAGGTATTGCAGTATTAATTTTACTATCTACTATTGCAACTTTAAGTGTATTAGTATTCCCTAAATTTAAATTAGTTCAAAAATTAATTGATAATATAAATGGTATAACTAGAGAAAATTTAACAGGATTAAGAGTAGTTAGAGCATTTAATGCAGAAAAATTTCAAGAAGATAAATTTGAAGAAGCTAATAATAAGTTAACTAATACTCAATTATTTAATCAAAGAGCAATGTCTGTAATGTCTCCTATTATGTATATGATAATGAATTTTTTATCTTTATCAATTTATTTTGTTGGAGCTTATTTAATATCTAATTCTTATCTTTCATCAAAGATAACTACTTTTAGCAATATGGTTGTATTTTCTAGCTATGCTATGCAAGTAATTATGTCATTTTTAATGATTGCAATGATATTTATTATGTATCCAAGAGCAAGTGTTTCTGCAAGTCGTATAAATGAAGTATTAGAAACACCTTTAAAGATTAAAGATGGTAATATTACTAATGAAGATAATAAAGATGGAACTGTAGAGTTTAAAAATGTTTCATTTAAATATCCAGATAGTGAAGAATATATTATTAAAGATATTTCTTTTAAAGTTTTAAAAGGAGAAACTATAGCATTTATAGGCTCAACAGGATCTGGTAAATCTACTCTTATTAATTTAGTACCTAGATTTTATGATGTAACTGATGGTGAAGTTTTAGTAGATGGTGTTAATGTTAAAGATTATAAATTATCTAGTTTATATGATAAATTAGGTTATATTTCTCAAAAAGCAGTTATGTTTAATGGTAGTGTTAAATATAATGTTAGCTATGGAACTAAAGATAGTATTGATATAGATAGATTAGAAAATAGTATTAAAGTTGCACAAGCTAGTGAATTTGTTTCTAAAATGGAAGGTAAATATGATTATATGATATCTCAAAATGGTACAAATATTTCTGGTGGTCAAAAACAAAGACTTTCTATAGCAAGAGCTATTTATAAAAATCCTGAAATATATATTTTCGATGATTCTTTTTCTGCTTTAGATTATAAAACAGATTATGAATTAAGATCCTCTTTAAAAAAATATACTAAAGATGCTACTTTAATGATTGTTGCACAAAGAATAGGAACTATTTTAAATGCAGATAAAATTGTTGTTTTAGATAATGGTAAATGTGTTGGAATAGGTACTCATAAAGAATTATTAAAAAAATGTAAAGTATATAAAGAGATAGCATATTCTCAATTATCAAAGGAGGAACTTGAAAATGCGTAATGGTAGAAATCGTAATTTTGAAAAACCTAAAAATTTAAAAGTTACTTTAAAAAAATTAATTACTTATTTAAAAAGTTTTATACCTTTTATAATAATTGCTATCGTACTTGCTACATTTTCTTCTATATTTTCTATAATAGGTCCTAATAAATTATCTGATTTAACTGATGAAATTAGTAATGGTTTAGCTATTGATTCTAATAAATTAGAAGATTTATCTAAAACTATTATAAGTAATTTTGATAGTGAGAGTTTAATTAAGAAATATTATAGTATAATTGATTTTAAAATAGATGAAGATACTATTAAGAAAGTAATGTCTTCTAAGGATGTATCTTCAGAAGATAAAGAAATATTAAGTAAATTAAAAGAAAATAGTAAAGATATTTTAGTAATTAGTAAGTTATCTGATAATACTTTTAATATTATATTAGAAGATACTAAAATAGATAATATATTGATAACTAAAAAAGATAAAATAGAATTTATTAGAAATTTATCTAATATAAAAAGTAATAATATTGATTTAAATGGTATACCAACTAATATAGAAAAAGTATTAGTACCTAGTATTAAATATAAAAATAAAACTATAGATAGCTATGATCAGGTAGAATTTCTTAAAATAATGAATGATATAAAAGATTATAGTGATGTAAATAAAATATATAAAAAATTAGATAAAGTTCCAAAAAGTATAATGAGTATTATAGAACCTAAAATGAATTTTAATAAGATAAAAAATATTGCAACGTTTTTATTAATTATATATTTATTAAGTGCATTCTTTAATTTCTTTCAAAGTTATATTATGGCAACAGTATCAAATAACTTTGCTAGAGATTTAAGAAGAAAAATATCTCATAAAATTAATAAATTACCTTTAAAATATTTTGATACAAATACTTTTGGAGATATATTAAGTCGTATAACTAATGATGTTGATGTTATTGGAATGTCTTTATCACAAAGTTTAACTTCATTAATAGGTGCATTAACATTATTTTTAGGAACTATATTAATGATGTTTATAACTAACTATATAATGGCAATAACTGCTATATTATCTAGTTTAATTGGATTTATATTTATGTTTGCTGTATTATCTAAATCACAAAAATACTTTGATTTAAGACAAGTAGAATTAGGTAAATTAAATGGTCATATTGAAGAAATATATTCAGCACATAACGTAGTTAAAGTATATAATGGAGAAAACGAAGCATTAGAAAAATTTGATTCTTTAAATGAATCAGTATATGAATGTAATAAGAAAAGTCAATTCTTATCAGGATTAATGCCTCCTATGATGAATTTTATTGGTAATTTAAGTTATGTTGCAGTTTGTGTTGTCGGTGCAATATTAGTATCTAAAAATAGTATTACGTTTGGTGTAATAGTTGCTTTTATGATTTATATTAGATTATTCTCTGGACCTCTTTCTCAAATTGCTCAAGGAATGAGTACATTACAAACTACAGCAGCCGCTAGTGAAAGAGTATTTGAATTCTTAGAAGAGGAAGAAATGCCTTTTGAAGAAGAAAATATATATTTAGATAAAGATAAAGTAAAAGGAAATATAGAATTTAGTCATGTTAAATTTGGTTATAATGATGAAAAAGTAATTATTAAAGATTTCTCTTGTAATGTTAAAAGTGGTCAAAAAGTTGCAATTGTTGGACCAACAGGTGCAGGTAAAACTACATTAGTAAATTTACTTATGAAATTTTATGATATAAATTCTGGTGATATTAAAATAGATGGTGTTTCTATAAAAGATTTAACTAGAGAAAATATTCATAGATTATTTATAATGGTATTACAAGATACTTGGTTATTTAATGGTACTATAAGAGATAATATAAAATATAATAAAGAAAATGTTTCAGATGAAGATATAATGAATGCTTGTAAAGTAGTAGGAGTAGATCATTTTATAAAGTCATTACCAAATGGATTAGATTATGAATTAAGAGATAATGAAAGTATTTCTGCTGGTCAAAAACAACTTTTGACTATAGCACGTGGTATGATAGAAAATGCTCCATTTTTGATATTAGATGAAGCTACTAGTAGTGTAGATACTAGAACTGAAGAATTAGTTCAAAAAGCTATGGATAAATTAACAGATGGAAAAACTTCATTTATTATTGCACATAGACTTTCTACTATTAAAAATGCAGATATTATTCTTGTTATGAATGAAGGTAATATAATAGAACAAGGAAATCATGATGATTTAATGAAGAAAAATGGCTTTTATGCAGAATTATATAATTCACAATTTAAGAAGAATATATAATAAGGTGTCAAATGACACCTTATTTAGTTTTATAAAATAACTTTCTAGTGTATAATTAATTAGAGGTGCAAAAATGTTAATATTAGCAAAAACAGTATTAGGAGTAATGTTAGGTTTTATAATTTCTTTAGTTTTAAGCTTAATTATATTGCCTATCTTAAGAAAGAAAAAGATAGGACAATGTACATCAAGACTTATAAACGAAAGACATGTTAATAAAGAAGGAACACCTACATTAGGAGGTTTAATTTTTATAATATCTACTATCATTAGTTTATTATTTTTATATATAAAGGGTAGTATAAACTTAAATCATAATTTAATAATTATAGTGTTTGTTTTTTTAGCATATGCACTATTAGGATTTTTAGATGATTATTTAAAATTAAAATATAAAAATAATAAAGGACTATCTAGTAAAGTAAAATTTATATTTCAAGTTGCAATTGCAATAATATTCTATGTTATTTATAAAAGTAATGGTGGATTAACAGACTTAACAATAAGTTTATTTGGATTTAAATTACAATTAGGATTCTTCTTTGGATTATTTATTTTATTCTTACTAGTAGGTACAACAAATGCAGTTAATATAACAGATGGGTTAGATGGCTTATGTGGCGGTCTATGTGTTATGGCATTCTTATCTTATGGAGTTATCGCTTGGGGTTCAGATTGGATAGCAGGGTATGAAGAACTTGCAATATTTTGTTTCGTATTAGTTGGTTCAGTATTAGGATTTTTGGTATTTAATACACATCCTGCTAAAATATTTATGGGAGATACAGGTTCTTTAGCCTTAGGCGGTGCATTAGGAACTATTGCAATATTAACAAGACATGAGTTAAGTTTAGCGATTATAGGTGGTGTTTTTGTAATAGAAACATTATCTAGTTTAATACAAATAATCGCAATACGTAAATTTAAAAAAAGAGTATTTTTAAGAGCTCCATTACATCATCATTTTGAACAATTAAATTGGTTAGAGACAGATATCGTAAAAATGTTTTGGATAGCAGGCTTTATATTAGGTATGCTTGGTATAATATATGGTGTTTGGTTATAAAAAAAATTGATTTTTAATCAATCTTTTTTTCTTTTTTAATTAATTTAGCATGTAATACAACTTTATCATTATCATCATAACAAGTAGATAATGTTAATATTTTATCAGACTCATTTAAAGAAGTATTAAAATTATAAGCACTTCTATTTATAAGCATTTCACTAAACTTATTAAAATCATTTTTAAACTCTATTTGTAAATAATCTGATGTAGTAGGTATTCTATATACAGAAAATACTTGCCATAATGTATTTTCAGTAGCTGTAGATAATTTTATAACGAAATTTTCATTATTTTCTAACCATCCGCTAGTTAATATATTTTTTAAAGAACCAAACATAGTTTTATTTTGTCTACCATGAGCATAAATAATAGTATTTTTATCTAATTCATTAATATTATTTCTATAATCTAAAAATACCCATCCACCACCATTACTTTTCTTATTAATATCATGATTTAAATAATAAGAATTATCATTACCTTGTACAAAAGGATAATTAATATTAGTTCCATTTACTTGAATCCATCCAACTGTATCTTTATTAATTTTTTTTAATTCTTTAAAATCTATATCTATTAAATTCATTTTAATATAATCCCAATAAGGATCTTCTCTAGGAATATCTTTATCTTGATTAATTATCTCTGTATTTTCATTATCTTCTTTTATAGTAATATTTACTTTATCATTAATATTATCTATTTGTTTATTTAATTTAATATTGTCAAAATACCATTTCATACCATTGTATATAGATAATATTATTAAGATAGATGCAAATAATAAAATTAATAGCAAAAATAAATTTTTCCATTTAACTTTTAATTTTTTCTTTTTTCTCATATATCATCATAATAATTTTACTAGATAATAAACAAAAAGTCTATATTCTTTAGAGTGTAATCTTTACATGTTTTTTTATAAAAAAACATATAATTTACGTAAATTATATGTTTTTTTATAAAAAAACATATAATTTACGTAAATTATATGTTATATTAATTATAGAAAGGAGAAAATATGAAAAAGATTTTTAGTGCGGTTTTGGGAGTAGTGTTAATGTCTGTGGCAGCTATTTCAGTAAATGCAAAATCTGCAACAGCTATAGGAGATTGGAAAGTAGGAGAAAGTAACGAAAATGGATTTGCAACAAAGGTAAACGATATTATTACACATTTAGAAGGAGCTAAAACAAAGTATGAAAATAATACTTATAATGGTCCTTATGTATATAATGATGATTCTAAATTAATAGATCCAAATGGAATAACAGAAGAAATTAGTGTATATATAAAAGTTGCAGATATCTTAAATCCTAATGATGCAAAGGTTGCAGCAAGTGAAGGGGCAGTACAAGGATTTGAAGTAACAAACTCATTAGACACTGTAACTCCTCAAGCAGAAGGAGAGCCTAAAAGAGCATACAAGACAGAAGCCAGAGTTGATACTATAAAAATAGGTGACAAAGTATATATTAAATCTGATTTAACAAAAGATGATAATAAATATGAAGTTACTGAAGATGGGCTTTACACTTATAAATGGGATTGGTCAACTAAAGATTCTAAAGTATATCTTACTATGACAGTTTCTAAAGATGATAAAGTTGTTTATAATTCTGGGGAATTAGACGTTACAGAAGTTGGCCCTGAATTTAAAATTAATCCTGAAGAAATTGATAATGTTTATGCTGGATATTTATGGTTCTATGGAATTAATTTAGAAAATGGAATAGATGTTTATTCTAAAGTTCCAGAAACTACAGTAGATGTTAATACTGAAAGTAATGGATTAGTTGTTGAAGAATCTAAAGATTTAGATAGTGTATTTAAAAGTTCAATTGAAAAAGATGAAACTCTTAAAAATTTAATTGAAAAAAATGATGCAACAGTTTCTTTAGTTTCTGAAAACTTAGAAGCTACTACAGAATTAACTGAAACATTTAAGGAAGCAGCTAAAGATTTAGAATTATCTAATTTCTTTGATGTTTCAATATTAGTTAAAACTAAAACAGAAGAACGTTATTTAAAAGAGTTAACTGCTCCAATTAAGTTATCTGTAGCAATTCCAGAAAATATTCCATCTTTGAAAGATGGATATAAAAGAACATATTATGTTCTAAGAAATCATGGTGGAAAAATTGAAAAGTTAGATGCTACTGTTTCTGAAGATGGAAAAACTATTGCATTCTCTACTGATAAATTTTCTACTTATGCTATCGCTTATTTAGATGCTAAAGTAGAAGATGCTGAAGCTCCATCTACTGTACCAAATCCACAAACATATGACGGAATTGGAACTTACTTAATTATTGGTGGAATTTCTATAATTGCTTTAGTAGGTACTAGTTTATATATAAAGAAAAAGAAGTTATTTAACTAAAGAATTAGATCGTTAATATAAACGGTCTTTTTTCTTTATAATCTAATAAAATTTAATAGGTGATTTGGTTGAAACATATAGGATATAAATTATTTATAAGTGTAATAATACTAAGTTTATTTGGAACTATAATGATATATTCATCTAGTCATATATGGGCTTTATATAAATTTAATGATGCTTATAAATATTTAAAAAATCAACTAGTATTTTTTATTATAGGTGTTTTTATTATGATATTTTTATCTAAGATAGATTATCATTTTTATAAAAAGAAATCTAATTTAATTATTTTTATATGTTTTCTTCTTTTGGTATTAGTATTAATTCCTGGTATAGGTGTAATTAGAAATGGAAGTAGAAGTTGGTTTGGAATAGGCGGTTTTGGAATTCAACCTAGTGAAGCTGCTAAAATAGGTTTAATTATTTTTGTATCTAAATATTTATCAAATAACTATGATATTATGTCTAATATAAAAAAAGGTGTATTTCCTATACTTAGTATAGTATTATTATTTTTTGTACTTATTATGTTAGAACCTGATTTTGGAACAGCAATGGTAATTACAATATCTTTAATCGCTATGATTTTTATTTCTAAAGTAAAAGTATCTTTCTTTTTAAAAATAGGTTTAACAGGCCTAATAGGTATAGTTTTATTAATTATAATTGCACCATATAGAATGGCAAGAATAGTATCTTTTTTAAATCCATGGAGTGATCCATTAGGAAGTGGATTTCAAATCATACAATCTTTATATGCAATAGGTCCAGGTGGATTATTTGGATTAGGTTTTGGAAATAGTATTCAAAAACACTTTTATTTACCAGAACCTCAAACTGATTTTATATTTTCTATTATATCTGAAGAATTAGGTTTTATAGGTGTATTAATAGTAACTTCATTATTTTTCTTTATATTTTTATTATGTATAAAAGTTAGTTTAAATACTAAAGATTTATTCGGAAAATATCTTTCATTTGGTCTTTCTTTTATTATTATATTTCAAACAATATTAAATTTAAGTGTTGTTGTAGGTTTAATACCTGTAACAGGAGTAACTTTACCTTTTATTAGCTATGGAGGTTCAAGTTTACTTGTAAGTATGGCTAGTATCGGAATTATTTTAAATATTTCTAAAAATAATATATAATAATAATATGAGAAAGGTGTTTTATGGAAACTAAAATTGTAGTTACGGGTATTTTAAAAGATAATGATTTATTTTTAATAGTAAAAAGAAATGATTTTGATGAGTTGTATCCAAGTGCGTGGGAATTTCCAGGTGGACATTTAGAACGTGGCGAAACTTTAAAAGAAGGTCTAAAAAGAGAATTAAAAGAAGAAATAGGTATTACTTGTGAATTTAATCCAATAATTACTAATTATTATGATGAAGTTAAAGAAATAGATGGTGTTTTAGTACATAATTTAGAAATTGATTTTATTATTAACGTTGATAGAAAAAATATAGATATTAAATTAAGTAATGAACATAGTTGTTATAAATGGGTTAAGAAAGATTCTAATTTATTAGATGATTTTATAAAGGATAAATTATCGAATTTATAAGATGACGAAACGTTATCTTTTTATTTACTATTTTTTTAATAAATGATAAAATATGTATTACTTTGAGGAATTATTATGGATATTAAAAAATTTAAAATGATTGATGAAGATTTTATTTGTGAAGTATGTGGTAAAAAAGTTACTAAATTAGGTTATACTGCAAGAGATCATTGTCCTTATTGTTTATCTTCTAAACATGTTGATATTAATCCTGGTGATAGAGCATGTTTATGTAAAGGTATTTTAGAACCAATAGATATTGAAAAGGGTAAGAAAGATACTTATAAAATAATATATAAATGTAAAAAATGTGGAGAAATAAGAAAAAATATTGTTGCAAATGATGATGATTTTGATATGATATTAAATATTATGAAAAAAGATATTTAAATTAGGTGGGGTTTTATGAAATTAGAAAATGATTTCGATTTGATTGATGCGTTAGATGATTTTAATGAACGTTTTGGTGTATTAAAAGTATTAAGAAAAAAAAGAAAATATATTTATACTGTATTTTCTATATATACATTAATTTTATTAGGTAATATTAATAAATTTACAACTTTAAGAAGTATAATAATTTCTATATTAATGGAATTATCTTTTTTAGCTGGTTATTATATATTACCTGATTTAATAGCAAAGAAAGTTACTAAGGTTGATCTTTATTATTTAACTGCTTTTATTGAATTATGTGAATTAATTAAAAAATTAAATGATTTATATTTAGAAACTGATTTAGAATTAATATCTAAATCAACACTTTATAAAAAAACTTATAAAGTAGTAAAAAAAGAAAAATTACCAAAATTAGTTGAGTATAAATATATTATGATGCCAACTTATGATAATAGAAAAGAAGTGACGGAAACTTCAATAGTTCAAGAACATGAAATAGGTACAAATTCTTATATATTATCATTAGGTAAACCAGAAAAAGAATTAAAATTAGTTTTCGCCAAGGCTTGCAACTAAATTTATACAAAATGATACTAAATTTAGGTTGTGCTACTGATTATTATTAAAATATAATTTTGGTAGAGGTGATTTATTATGAAATTTTGTGACAAGCTTACCAAGCTTAGAAAGGAAAATAATTTAAGTCAAGAACAATTAGCAGAGAAGTTAGGTATGTCAAGACAAGCTATATCTAAATGGGAAAGTGGTAATAGTTATCCTGATATGTCTACTATGATAAGAATATGTAAGATACTTAATTGTTCTATAGAAGATTTATTAGATGATGCTGCACTTGGTAATAAAGTAAATAATAATGATAAATTTAGCATTAATAAATGGTTGAATGATTTTTTAAACTTTATTACTAAAACTTATAATATGTTTTTAAGTATGACTTTTAAAGAAAAGATTAAATGTATTTTGGAACTTATTATAGTTGGTATTTCTGTATTTCTAGCATTTTATGGAATCGGTTCTTTATTATTAAATTTATTTGTTGATATATTTGGCGAATTAAGTTCAAGTTATATATATTTTTTGCTTTTTAGAATTGGAAAACTTGCTTATAGTATATGTGCATTTATTTTAGGTATTATGATATTTTTACATATATTTAAAATACGTTATTTAGATTATTTTGTTACTATAGAAGATAATAATGTTAATGAAAAACAAATAGAAAAAGATATTGAGAAAAAATATAATCCAATTGATAAAAAAGAAAGAATTATTATAAGAGATCCAAAACATTCTACTTATTCATTCTTTAATGGTTTAAGTAAAATAATTTCTAGTATTTTAAAGTTATTATTATCATTTCTTTTAATACCTTTAGTATTATCTTTTATTGCATTTATTGTTATTGGTACAATTAGTTTATTTTGGCTTAGATATGGTAGTATTTTTGCAGGTATATTTATAGGTGTAATTGGTATTATTTTAATAAATTATGATTTATTAGAAATAATAATTAAACTTCCTTTTAATAAAGCTGTTAATTTTAAAAAATCATTTATATTTTTTATAGTAGGTTTAGTATTAAGTGGAGTTGGAATGGGCTTTAGTATAAGTAAATTTTTATCTTTAAATTCTACATCTATGAATTTAATGTATAATAGCAAAACTTTAAGTATAAAAGCTAAAGATAATTTATTATTAGAAAATATTAATAATACTGATAATATAATAATAGATAATAATGAAAAAAATATATTAATAGAAGTAGATTATTTAAAAGAAATAGAAATTTATTTAAGTGATTTTATTAATTTTGATTATAATAATAAAGCTTATAATGAATATTATATTGATTATAGAATTAATATATTAGATATGTTAAATAATTTCTTAAATGATTTAAAAAAAGATACATTAAGAAATTATGATGATGTAGATTTTTATAAAGTTAAATCTATTACTTTATCTCAAGAAAATTATGAAAAAATTATTAATAATAAAAATGAATTAAATAAAGATATTTATGATTATTGTGATTGTGAGTAAATAATATGTCAAATTAATTGATATAATAATATTCGAGTGTTACAATAAATCTTGGGTGGTAGTATGAAATATATAATTAATTTATCTAATTTATTTCTTGCTATCATAACTAAAAACTAGTTATATTTTTGATAACTAGTTTTTTATATGTGGAGTAAGTATGAGTAGTGAAGAAAAGTTAAAAAGATTAGAACAAATTAAAAAAATTAAAGAAGAATTAGAGGCTGATAGATTAAGATTAATTGTATCACAAACTGCTAAAGAATTAGGAGAAAGTGTAAATAATCATTTAAAAAATATGTATGATACAGATTTATCTTTTATACTTCCAATGGATGAGATATTTTTTGAAGATGGTCATTTAAAAGTAGTTATTAAAGATACTGTTAGAGATAAAAATTTATTTATCTTAACTGATATTGGTAATTGTAGTGTTACTTATAATATGCGTGGTTATTTAAACCATATGAGTCCTAATGATATATCACAACAATTAAGAGATATTATAGGAGCTTGTAATAGTCATGCTGGAAATTTAAATATAGTTATGCCTCTTTTATATGCAGGAAGACAACATAGAAGAAATGATAGAGAAAATTTAGCATGTGGACAATTTTTAAGAGAGTTAGATAATAATCCTAATATAGGAAGTATTATAACTTTTGATGCACATGATCCAGGTGTTGAACATGCTGTACAATATACTGAATTTGATAATTTTTTTGCAACAGATATAATGTTAGATAGATTTATTAAAGAAACCGATGCTGAATATTTAAAAAAATTAGTTTTTATTGCACCTGATAATGGTGCAACAGGAAGAAGAAATGTTTATTTAAATTCATTTAATTGTTCTTTAGTTGATAGAATTGCAGGAAGTTTTGTAAAGGTAAGAGATTATAATCTTATTGTTGATGGTAAAAATCCTATTATTTCACATGATTATTGTGGAGTAGATGACTTAGAAGGTAGGGTTGCTTTAGTATCAGACGATATGATTTCAAGTGGAAAAAGTATGTTTGATGTTATAGATGAATTGAAGAAAAGAAAAGTTAAAAAGATTTATTTATTTGTAACGTTTTCTTTATTTACTAATGGAATTGATAAATTTAGAGAGTATTATGAATCAGGTCTTTTAGATGGTGTTTATACTACTAATTTAACTTTTATAGATAAAAAATTTAAAGATGAAAAGTGGTTACATATATGTGATTGTTCTCTTCAATTAGCAGATATAATTTATAGAATACATAATAATTTATCTATATCTGATTTATTAAGAGATAGAACAGTAACTATTAAAACTTTAAGAAAAAAATTAACGGGTAGTTCTTTAGAATAAACTATCTTTTTATTTTATATAATTTATAGTATAATTATCTATTATAGAAAAAAGTTTTAATATTTAGTTTTTTTTGCTATAATATTTTTGAAAAGTAGGTGGACTATGAAACGAGTTTTACTTATATTTGCAATTATGTTTATTGTAACAGGTTGTACTGATATAAATAAACTTAAGTATAACAATATCATAGATGATGTAATAAAAGAAAATAAAAATAATAAATATTATAATCAATTTCATAAAGGTTATAAATATTATTTACCTAAATATATGAGTAATAAAGATGTAAATTTATATAATGAGTTATTAAATGGAGGGGATTATACTTATTATTTACATGTTGATGTAATAAGTTATTATAATAAAGTTAATAATAAATATGAAGAAAATACCAGCTATATTAGTTATTTATTTAACTATAATGGAATAAATGGTTATTTAGAAGTAAATGAAATTAATGGTAAATACTTAGTTGAAATTATCTATAATTATGCTAAAATAGAAGTGATGGTAGAGAAAATAGATATTAATGAAGCTATTAATAATTCTATTATTATATTATCTACTATAAAATATAATGATGATATTATAAAAAATATAATAGGTGATAATGATTTAAATAATCAAGAAGAGGTTCTTAATATATTTGGTAATAATATTAAGGGTGATGATCTTTTAGATATAATAGAAGAGTATGATAGTTATGATGAGGAAACTGAAGTACCAGATTATGACGTTATTAATTAGAGAGGATAATTAATATGGGATTGTTAAATAAAATAAAAGGAATTTTGTTTGATGAAGAAGAAATAGAATTACCTGAAATAAAAAAAGAAGAAGTTAAAGAGAAACCAAAAAAACAAATAGTTGAAGAAGAAAAAGTAGAAAGAGATCCTATTAAAGAAATTAAATTGCCAAAAGAAGATTTTAGTGATAAAGAAAATTATAAATCTGAAACTACTTTTACTTTTCCAATGGATTTTGATGATGATTTTTTAGAACAAGAAGATGAAGTTGTTGTTCATAAAGAAAAAGTAGAAAAACCTGATATTCCTAAAAGAACTGAAACAAGAAGTTATAATGAAAGAAATTATAGTGAGTTTTTAAATAGAAAAGAAGAAAAGAAACATTTTAAACCAACTCCAATTATATCTCCTGTTTATGGAATATTAGATCAAAATTATAAAAAGGAAGACGTAATTGTTAAAAAAGATGTATTAAGACATCCTAGCAATTTATCTTTAGAAGAAGTAAGAAAAAGAGCATTTGGTTCTTTAGAAGATGATTTAGAAAATAATTTAACTAAAGAACAAGAAAAGATAAAGACAGAAAAAATAAAAGTAGAACATGAAGTAATATTAGAACATCCTTATGTTGTAGAAGATAAATTAGATCAATCTAAAAGTATTGAAGAGTTAGAAAATGATTTTGAAGAAAATAGTATAAATGAAGAAGAAATAGAAAATACTAATAAAGAAGAAGTAGTAACTCCAAAAAATTCAATAGATGATTTAATAAATGATGAAGAAAAACAAGTTAAAGATAATGATGATGAAATAGATGATGAAGAAGCTGATTTATTTAGTTTGATAGATTCAATATATGAAGAAAAGGGAGAATAGATATGGAATTACAAGGATTTTTACTTACTTCAATATATATTTTATTAATAATCGTATTAGTTGTTTTAATAATATTGGGTATAAAATTAATAATGGTTATAGATAAAACAGATAAATTAATTAATGATGTACAAAATAAAGTTAGTTCATTTGATCCTATATTTAATTTTATAGATAGTGCTGCCTCATCAGTTACGAATAGTTTAGTAGGCATAGTGGAATTATTTATAGGATTTGTGAATAAAATTTTAAAGAAAAGAAAGGATGAAGATGAAAATGAGTAAAAATACAGGTAAAGTAATAGCAGGAATTGGTCTTGGTGTTGGATTAGGAATATTATTTGCACCAGAAAAAGGAGCAGAAACTAGAAAGAAATTAAAGAAAAAATTATGCGAAATGTATGATAGTGTTAAAAATATTGATGCAGCAGATGTAAAAGAATCAATAGAAAGACAAATTGAAGAAATAAAATTAGATTTGGCTGATTTAGATAAAGAAAAAGCTTTGAAGATTGCAAAGGAAAAAGGTCGTAAGATTGTTAAAAAAAGTGAAGAATTATATAAACTTGCTGTAAAGAAGGGAACTCCTGTTTTAGAAAAAGCTGCTGATGAAATAAGAAAAACTGCTAAAGAAGTATTAGATTCTATTAGTGCTAAGTTAGATAAGAAGGAAAATTAATTTCCTTTTTTTGTGTAAAATAATGTAAATATTTTACAGTTTTAATGTTAATTTTTCTAAATATATTGTAGTATTTTTATTGTAGGAGGGTGGCTAAATGATATATCCATCAATTGATAAATTACTTAATATAGTCGATTCTAAATATAAACTAGTTCATGTTATTAGTGCAAGAAGTAAACAAATGCATGAATATGATCATTATCAAATGAAAGAATGTGATTATGTTAATAAAAGAGAATTAGGTAGAGCTTTAGAAGAAGTAGAAAAAGGTTTAATTAAAATTACTGAAAAGTAATTTTTTTATATGGTATAATTGTATATGGTGAGTTTATGAATAGTATTTATAATTATAAACTAGAAGATTTAGAAGAATATCTTTTAAATATAAATGAAAAAAAGTTTACTGCAAGACAAATATATGATTGGTTATATATAAAAAAAGTTAATGATTTTGATTTAATGAGTAATATTAAAAAAGAATTAAGAATAAAATTAAAACAAGATTTTGATACTTCTTTTATATCTATAAAAAAAGTACAAAGAAGTTCTTTAACAAATAAATATCTATTTAAATTATTAGATGATAATTATATAGAAGCTGTTTTAATGAGACATGATTATGGAATTAGTATATGTGTATCTAGTCAAGTTGGATGTAATATGGGATGTGCTTTTTGTGAAAGTGGAAGACTTAAAAAGGTAAGAGATTTAGAAACTTATGAAATAGTAGAACAAATATTATTAATTAGTGATGATATTAATGAAAGAATAGATTCTGTTGTAATAATGGGAATTGGAGAACCATTTGATAATTATGATAATATAATGAACTTTATAAGAATTATTAATAGTCCTTATGGTATAAATATTGGAGCAAGACATATAACTGTTTCTACTTGTGGTTTAATACCTAAAATTGATAAGTTTAGTGAAGAAAATTTACAAGTTAATTTAGCAGTTAGTTTACATGCTCCTAATAATGAAATTAGAAATAAGATAATGAATGTAAATAAAGCGTATAATATTAATGAATTAATTGAATGTTTGAAACGATATATAGAAAAAACTAATAGACGAGTGACTATAGAATATGTTATGCTTAATAGTGTAAATGATAGATTAGAGCATGCTAGAGAATTAGCTAATTTATTAAAGGGAATGAACGTATATGTTAATTTAATTCCTTATAATGAAACTAGCAATTTTATATATAAGAAAAGTGATAATATATCTGCTTTTTATGATACATTAAAAAAATGTGGTATTAATGTTACTGTAAGAAAAGAATTCGGTGCAAATATAGATGCTGCATGTGGACAACTGAGGGCTAAAGAGGTGAAAAAATGAAATCATTTTATATAACAGATTCTGGTAGAGTTAGAAGTCACAATGAAGATTCTGTAACTATTGTAAAAAATCAAACAGGTGAACATTTAATGATGGTTGCAGATGGTATGGGTGGACATAGAGCAGGAGAAATTGCAAGTTCTATGGTAGTTACTCATTTAGGCTCAAGATTTTCTAAACTTTCTACAATAGGTACAAAATTCGATGCAGTAAATTGGTTAAATGAAAATATAAATACAATAAATACGAATATTTTAAAATATACAGAAGAAAATCCAGAATCTACAGGAATGGGAACTACTATAGTTTTAGCTCTTTTAACAAATGATTTTTTAATATTTGGTAATATTGGAGATTCTAGCGGATTTGTTTTAAAAAATGGTAAATTACACAAAATTACTAAAGATCATACTTTAGTTAGTTTATTAGTTGATGCTGGTGAAATAAAACCAGAGGATGCATTAAATCATCCAAAAAAGAATGTTTTAATGAAAGCTTTAGGTACTGATACAAAACAAGTATTGGATATATTTGATGTAGATATGAATGTAGATGCAATACTTTTATGTAGTGATGGTTTAACTAATATGCTTACTAAAGAACAAATTGAAAAAGTATTAAATGAAAACGATTTAGATATAGAAGATAAATTAATTAAAATAATAAAGAAATGTAATGCTAGAGGTGGAACTGATAATGTTTCTATAGCGTATCTTCTTAAGGATGGTGATTGAAGATGATTATGAAGGGGCAAAAGATTAATGATCGTTATCAGATTATTAAAACGATTGGCGAAGGTGGTATGGCCAATGTATATTTGGCTTATGATACTATTTTAGATAGAAATGTTGCAGTTAAAGTATTAAGAGGCGATTTAGCAACTGATGAAAAATTTGTAAGACGTTTTCAAAGAGAAGCTTTATCCGCTAGTAGTTTAAGTCATACTAATATAGTTGAAGTTTATGATGTAGGTGAAGATAATGGACTTTACTACATTGTAATGGAATATATAGAAGGAAAACATTTAAAACAATTAATTAAAAAGCGTGGAGCTTTAACTGTAAGAGAAGTTGTTGATATAATGTTACAAGTAACTGATGGAATATCAGCAGCGCATGATTCTTATATAATTCATAGAGATATAAAACCACAAAATATAATGATTTTGGAAAATGGTTTAATAAAAATAACAGATTTTGGTATTGCAATGGCCTTAAATGCAACTCAATTAACACAAACTAATTCTGTTATGGGAAGTGTTCATTATCTTCCACCAGAACAAGCTTCAGGTAAAGGTGCAACAATTCAAAGTGATGTATATTCTATGGGAATATTAATGTATGAACTTCTAATAGGTAGTGTTCCTTTTAAAGGAGATAATGCAGTAGAAATAGCTTTGAAACATATTAAAGATGAAGTACCTAATGTAAAGATTTTAAATCCTGAAATTCCACAATCTGTTGCAAATATAGTAAAGAAAAGTACAGCAAAAAATACTAAAAATAGATATGCTGATGCTAGAGAAATGCATGAAGATTTAAAAACTTGTTTAAGTGATTCTAGAGTTGATGAAGAAGAATATGTTTTTGAATTCCCTGAGCAAGAAGAAGAAACTAAATCAACAAAAAAAGTAATAAACGAATTAGAAGAAGCTAAAAAAGAAGAACAAATAGATGAAAAAGGTGTAGAAGAAGAAATAATAAGTAAACAAATAACAGAAGAAGATGTTAAAAAACAAGAAAATAAACTATTATTAATTCTAGCTATTGTATTTACTTTATTAATAGTAATAATTACTGCAATAGTATTCCTTCTTCCTAAATTAACAGAAGCTCCTGATATAAAGATTCCAGATGTTCAAAATAAGAGTATAGTTGAAGCAGAAAAAGAATTAGAACAAGCTGGTTTTGAAGTATTAACAGAAACAAAAGAGATTACAAGTGATACTATAGAAGAAGGTAAAGTTGTAAAAACTAGTCCACAAGCAGGAAGAACTGTAAAAAAAGGTTCAATGATAACTTTATATGTTTCTGTAGGAGAAGGTGGATATATTCTAGAAGATTTAAAAGGAAAGAATTATTTAGAATATAAAGCGATATTAGAAAAAATGTATAATTTATATGTTGAAATAAAAGAAGAACCTGTAGATAATTTAGATGATTATGAAAGTGGAGTAATATTAAGTACAGAACCAGAAGCAGGTTCACTTCTAAAAGAAGGAGATACGATAGTATTACATATACCTGATACAAGTATTTTATATCCAGACTTTAGAACGGGTGAATATAGTTTAAAAGATATTGAAGCATTTGCAGAAAAATATAAAATTGATTTAGAAGTAGAATATTATGAAACAAATGAATATGAACCTGGTACAATATATGATCAAAATAAAGAACCTGGTAGTGTTGTAGGAGAAGGTGCAACATTAAAAATTTATATCGCCACTGAAGTAATTGGTGAAGGTGACATAACTGATTAATTATGAATGGGAAAATTGTTAAAATAATAAGTAATTTATTTACTGTAAGTGATGGTATAAATCTATATGATTGTAAAGCTAGAGGAAAATTTAGAAATGATTCTATAACTCCTCTAGTTGGCGATATAGTTACATTTGATAAAGAAAATAATATTATATTGGATATTATGCCTAGAAAGAATAGTTTAAATCGTCCTTTAATAGCAAACGTAGATAGTGCATTAATTGTAACAAGTGTAAAAAAACCTGATATAAGTTTAACTTTATTAGATAAACAAATACTTTTATGTGATGTAAATAATATTGAACCAATAATAGTATTTACTAAATTAGATTTATTATCTTCTAAAGAAAAATCAGAAATTAAAAAAATTATAAAATATTATAAAAGTATTGGAATAAAAGTTACAACTAATCAAAAATTAAATAGTTTAAGAAAACTAATTAAAAAAAAGACATTAGTATTAACAGGACAAACAGGTGCTGGCAAGAGTACTTTATTAAATAAATTAGATAAAAATTTAAATTTAAAAACAGATGAAATAAGCGAAGCATTAGGAAGAGGAAAACATACTACAAGACATGTAGAATTGTTTGAATTTAAAGATTCTTTAATAGCAGATACACCAGGTTTTTCTTCTTTAGAAATAAATGGTGTAGATAAATATACTTTAAAAGATTATTTTATAGAATTTAAAAAATATAAATGTGATTTTAAAGATTGTAGTCATACTAATGAACAAAAATGTAGTATAAAAGATGCAGTTAAAGAAAATAAAATATTAAATAGTAGATATGAAAATTATATTAGATTTATGAGGGAATTATGAAAATATCAGTTTCTTATTTAAAAAGTAAATATACTATAAAAACTACATTAAATAAAATTGATTTAACTGATGCTGATTATTTACATGTAGATGTAATGGATGGAAGATTTGTTCCAAGAAAAAAAAATCAATATATAGAAATTAAAGATTATTTAAAAGAGATAAAAAAAGAATTAGATATACATTTAATGGTAGAAGATCCATTAAAATATATATTAGATTATAAAAATCTAAAACCTACATATATAACAATACAAAGTGAAATAAAACATGATTTAAAAGATTTAATATATATGATAAAAAGTTATGGTATAAAAGTTGGTATTGCATTAAATCCATTAACAAGTATAGAAAAGATAGAAGATTATTTAAAAGATATAGACCAAGTATTAATATTAAGTGTAAATCCTGGAGCAGGAGGTCAATCTTTTAAAAAAAGTGTAATATATAAAATAGAAATATTAAAAAAATTAAGAGAAGAAAATGGATATCACTATGAAATAAGTGTTGATGGTGGTGTAAATATCGAAACACGTAAATATATAAAAGATGTAGATATAGCAGTAAGTGGTTCTTATATATGTGAATCAGATAATTTTCAAGAAAAAATAAATATACTAAGAAATGTAAAATAAGGCTTAAGAGGAGTCTGTAAATAAATCTGTGTAAATGACTAAAAAATCTTTCCATGATAAAATAAAAGAAATGGAGAGATTTTTATT
>CANRPF010000011.1 GCA_947632375.1 uncultured Bacilli bacterium | reverse complement strand
TAAGCATCAAATTATTTTGGTGTAGGGATACTTATAACTTTTCTATTCATTGTAAGTATTCCTTAGGTTAACCTAAAATAGTTTTAAATCGTATAAAGTTTATACGATTTTTATTTTAAACTAAATGTTGATACTATTTTATCATTAACATAATATAAAACTTCATCTATATTATAATTATCTTTAATAGATAAATTTATTGCATATGTTACGTTTTCTAATATATTATTTGTATTTAAATCTTCTAATATAGAATCATTAAAGTTTAAAAGTAAAGATTTATCTGTTTCATTATATGAAAGTAATTCTGTTTTACTATTTAAATAAGAAATTAAATTAGTATTTAATATTTTGCTACTAGTTAATTCTTTTATAATTATTTCTATTTTGCTAATATTATCATTTGTTATTTTAGTTATTGGAACATAATAGTAATAATCTTTATATTTAGACATGTAATAAACTGTAGTTTTAGTTGTATTATAAATATTATCTATATTAAATTCTTTATTTATTCCTATTGTTCTATCTAATATAGTATTTAATTTTCTTTTAGAATTAGGTAATTCATTTAATATTTTTCCTTCTACAAATATACTTATATATTTTATATTATCTAAACTAGTCATAGAATATACTATTGATTCAATTAATTTTTCTTCATTTTTTAAAGAAACATTAAGAAATTCTTTACTAAAGTTTAATTTTAATAAATTATTATCTAAAGAACAATTTAATAATTTAGTATTCTTAGGTATTACTTTTGTAAAACCTTCTCTTATATATTTATTAGAATCTATTGTTAATATATTAATTATTTCTTTTACTTGATCAATAGTATTTTTGCTACTTAATATTGTACTTACTCTTGCAATATAGTTGTTGCTATCTATTAAATATATTATATTAGTATTTTTATTAGAATCTTTGATATTAGTATTTATAGTATCATCTTTATCAGGAAATAAATATAAAATAAGCAATATAATTAAACAAGATATACTTATAAATATTTTTTTTAAAGCTTTTTTCTTTAACATAATTACACCTATTAAAAGCTTATGATTATTAAATAAATATATTCTTTTATATATTGAAAAAAAATATCATATTATATATAATTATCTTAGATAAGGAGTATATAAATTATAGATAATATTTCTATAAAATTAAGTTTTATGAAGAAAATAAAATTAAAGAAAAAAGTTAAGAATTTTTTAATAATAAGTATAGTTATAATTATAGGATTAATATTTGGTATAAATAAATATAAAGAATATAAATATAAACAAACTAATGAATATAAATTAACTGAAAAAGGTTATACATTAGAAGAATCTAAAAAGATAATAAAAAAATTAAATGATAAAAATGAAACGTATTTTGTTGAAAATGATAAAAATGACTTTTTAGTAGAATTAATTAGTGAAAAATATTTTATGGAAAAATACTTATATGAATATATTGATTATAAAAATGATAATAAGAAAAAAGAATTAAATGATGTTGTTGCAATTGTAAATGTAAGAGCTAATAAAGAATGGTATGATATTGATACAGTTAAACCTACTGATTTAACTAAAGGGAATTTAATATTAGTTAATAAATTTAATTACCTTGATAAAGATTTTGAACCTGAAGCAATAACTAATATTAATTTAAGTTATGCATACGATAATAATAGAGTTAGTAAAGAAACTAATGATGCATATGTTAAAATGGCAAGTGCTGCTAAAAAAGATGGAATACAGCTTCTTGCTAATAGTTCATATAGAGATTATGAAAAACAAGAAGCAGTTTATAAAGATTATTATTATTCAAAAGGAATAACATATGCTGATAAATATGCTGCAAGAGCAGGTTATTCTGAACATCAAACAGGTTTAGCTATAGATATATTTACAACAGGAGCAACTACAAAAACTTTTGAAACTACTGAAGCTTTTGATTGGTTATCTAAAAATGCATATAAATATGGTTTTATTTTAAGATATCCAAAAGGTAAAGAATATTTAACAGGATATGAGTATGAGTCTTGGCATTATAGATATTTAGGAGAAAGTGAAGCTACTAAAGTATTTAATTCAGGATTAACTTATGATGAGTATTATGCATATTATTTAGAGTGATTTTTATCACTTTTTTTTAATTTTATTGACAAACAAATTTAAAAATTTTTATAATAAAGATGGAGGTTTTATAAAATATGTCAATTTTAAATGACTACAATGAGAAAAGAGAAGAATATTTAGGGATTAAGGGTAATTTAAGTGAAAATATAGTTGACTTTTCAGATATAGGTACAACTTGGACTAGCAAGATAGAAGAATTAAAAAATAAGGAAAGTGAGATAAATAAATTTTCTGATGTTAAAAGAGAGTATGATGCACTTACAGCTAAAATAGTAAATTTATCTACTGTCTTTATAAAAGAATTAGATAGTTTAATTAAAGTTTTTGAAACTAGAAGTCATGAAGGAATATTAGAATATGATTTAAGAGAAACTTTAATAGGAGATAGTTTCTATATGGTTTTATATCCTAAAGGAAGTGCTTTAGAAGAAATCAATGAAGATGCTATTATTTTAGGAAAAACTAATGGATTAACGGTAAGTTTTTATTCTTTAAGTGAAGATAAAGAATCTTTAGAAGGTATTGATACTTATAATTTTGATTCTGTTACTTTAGATTATTTAAAGCAATTTATTGATACTTATATTGAATATAGAAATTCTAAAAGAGTATCATCTTTAGAAGAATTTTCAGAATGTTTTTATAAAGAAGGAGAATTAAGTATTTATCCAGAAGATATAATAGAAGATTATAGTAATCAACAAGAAAAACAAAGAATAAGGGATAAAAGAAAGAAAACAAAAACTAAAAAGAGACACCGTGAATATTTAAAGGCTTTAAAATATGATAAACAATTATCAAGTAATAGAGTATTAGAAGAATTTATTAATTTAGTTAATCAATATATGTCAGATTGTAATATAAAAAAATTAGATAAAGATACTTTAGAAAGATTACAAAAAGAATATTTTAATAGAAGAAAACAAGGTTATGTAAAAAAATTAAAAATTAAAGAATAGGTGATAAAAATGCTTTATGATAAAACTATAAAAGAATTAAAACAAATAAAAAATAACATAAATTCAAGAAGAGAACAACTATCTAAAAGTGAAGAAGAATTTAAACGAATTAAAGAAATTTATGAATCATATAAAGTAAAAGAAAATGAAATAATTTCTGATGAAGAAAGACTTGCTGAAAAATTATATACTATTTCAAGTACTATTAGTTGGAGTAGTACATTTGATAAAACTATAATTGATATATTAGTTGATATATTATTTAATGTAGAAGGTATTCATTATTCTTATCAAGAATTTTTATATGGTGATGATATTAAAAAAAGAGGTGGAATTCTTATTCAGGATGATTTAATTGATTTATATACTGATCCATTTGGTGGAGTTGAAATAAGTGAAGAGGAATTTGCTAAATTAAAATCATCAGGTAAAGTAGTTGTAATAGGTGATAATGTTAATTCTGAATCTGTTATATTTTATAAATTAAATAGTGATGCTAATATTGATTGTTTAGTAGATTTTGGACAATATAATTATTTAAAATATTTTATAGATAATATAGTAGATAGTAGAATAAAATTAGGTTCTCTTGATAATAGTGAAGAGTTTTTAGAAGATAAGAAAAAAGAATTTATTTCTAAAAACTTTAAAAAAGTAGATGGGGAAAAGAAATTAAAATTAGTTATTATATAGGTCAACCAAAAAAGGTTGACTTATGTCATATTGTGTAATATAATTTAATAAGTTTAATGAAGGAGGGAAAATTATGGCTGTTAAATTAAGATTAAAAAGAATGGGTGCAAAACAAAAACCATTTTATAGAATAGTAGCAGCTGATTCAAGAAGTCCAAGAGATGGAAGATTTATTGAAACAGTAGGTACTTATAATCCATTATTAAAAGAAAATAATATTACTTTAGATGAAGAAAAAATAACTAAATGGATTAATAGTGGTGCACAACCAACTGATACTGTTAGAAATTTACTTTCTAAAAGTGGTGTTTGGGCAAAAATAAAAAATACTAAAAAAGAGGCAAAATAATGATAGAAGAAGTAAAACAATTTGCTGAAGAATTAGTTAAAAGTATAACAGTTGAATCAGATTTAGTTAAAGTAGAAACATTTTTCGATGAAGAAGAAAATCCTATTTTTGAAATAATGATTAGTGAAAAAGATATGGGAAAAGTAATTGGAAAAAATGGAAAAATGATAAAAGCTATTAGAACTTTAATACAAACTGTTGCGTATAATAAAGGAGTAAAGAGAGTTAAAATTAATGTTGATTCATTTTAACTTTTTTTTAATTGATTATGTATAATAAAGTTTATTTAGAAATTACTAATAATTGTAATTTAAATTGTGATTTTTGTATAAAGAATACAAGAAAAAATAAATTTATTTCTTTAGATGAATTTAATATTATTTTAGATAAATTAAAAAATTATACTAAGTATTTATATTTTCATATATTAGGAGAACCTTTATTGCATCCTAATATAAATGAATTAATTAATATTGCAAATAATAAAGGTTTTAAAGTAAATATTACTACTAATGGTTATTTAATAAATAATATAAAGAATAATATTAATATTAGACAATTAAATATATCTTTACATAGTTTTTCTTTTAAATATAATAAAAGTTTAAATGATTATTTAAAAGATATATTTGATGTAGTAGAAACTTTAAAAGAACATACTTATATTTCTTATAGATTATGGGTTAATACTGAGTATAAAGATTTAATAATTGATTATATTAATAAGTACTATAATATTAAAATAGAATTAGATTCTAAAGATAATTATAAAATAGATAAAAATATATTTTTAAATATAAATAAAGAGTTTATATGGCCTGATTTAAATAATAGTGAAATTAATTTATATGGTAAATGTTATGCCTTAAAAAAACATATAGGAATACTTGTAGATGGAACAGTAGTTCCATGTTGTTTAGATTCTAAAGGTATAATTAAATTAGGTAATATTTTTGAAAATGATATAAATGATATTAAAAATTCTAAAAGATATAAAAATATGTTAAAAGGTTTTAATGATAATAAAAAGATAGAAGATTTATGTAAACATTGTAAATTTATTGAAAAATAATTATGTATATTATATTGACAACTTTATAGACTAAATATAACTATTTTGTTAAAATAAAAATAGGAGGCTAGTTTTATGAAACAAAGCAATGATATAAAAAAATTAACAAAAAAAGATATTGTTACAATGCTTTTAAGAAATAAAGAACTTGCTGAAAAGGATGAAGAAGAATTATTAGATTTATTGGTAGATCAACCTATTGCAATAGATGTAGATAAATTGGAAGATACTAATTTATCTTTTGGTGATAGAGTAGCTGATAAAGTATCAGAAGTTGCAGGTAGTTGGACTTTTATTATATTATTTGTTGGCTTTTTACTATTTTGGATTATATTAAATACAATTATATTAACAAGTGGAAAAGAAATAGATCCTTATCCTTTTATATTATTGAATTTAGTATTATCATGTATTGCTGCTATACAGGCTCCTATAATAATGATGAGTCAAAATAGACAAGCACATAAAGATAGTTTGAGAAACCAAAATGATTATAGAATAGATTTAAAAAGTGAATTAATATTAGAAGAATTACATGATAAAATGGATGAAATTTTAGAAAATCAAGAAAAAATAATGGATTATATTAATAAAAATAATAGGTGATTTTATGAATACTATTGCATATTGGTTTTTAGTCTTTTTTCTTTTTTCTATATTAGGTTATTTTTCAGAAATAATATATTGTTTTATTGTAACTAAAAAAATAGTTAATAGAGGTATGTTACATGGTCCATATTGTCCGATTTATGGAGCAGGTGCACTTTGTGTTATATTTTTTTTAAGAGATTATTATTCTGATCCTATAGCACTTTTTATTTTTGGATTATTAATTTGTAGTGCGATTGAATATGCTACTAGTTTTGTATTAGAAAAAGTATTTAATAATAAGTGGTGGGATTATTCTAATAAAAAATATAATATAAATGGTAGAGTTTGTCTTAGAAATTCAGTTTTATTTGGCTTAGCTAGTGTTGTTGTAATATATGTTTTATATCCATTTATAGAAAATATTATAGGATTAATTAGAGAAGATTTATTAATATATTTATCTTTAATATTTTTTGTTATTTTTATAATAGATTTAGTATTTACTGTATTTGAACTTAATAAGTTAAAGATTCAATTAAATATTATTTCTAAGGTTAAAAATGATGTAACATTTAAAATACCTATAATAATACAAAAGAAAGTAAATGAATCTTTAAAAAAATATAAATCATATCCTAAACGTATTTTAAATGCGTTTCCAAATATTAAATTAAAACATGAAAATAATATAAAGTTTTTAACTAAGGCTATAAAAAATAATAAGAAGAAATAATTGTAAAAATGAGGTTTTTATTATATACTTTATATAGTAAAGTAGGATAATAAGATGAAAAATAAAAATGGATTTATTGCGACAAGTATTTTATATTCTTTTTTTCTTATATTTGTAACTTTATTTTTAGCAATCATAGCAGATTACTTACAAGATAAAGTTCTTTTGAATTCAATAGAAGAAAGTATAAAAAATGATATAAATACTACTATTGGTGTTAATAATGGTGGTAGTAGATTTATGCCTGGTCAAGTTTTAAATATTGAAAATTTAAGTTCTATAGAAAATGAAGTAAGAAGTGTTAAAACCAATTGGGTTATTGCAAAAATTGAAGGTAATGTTTTAACTTTATATAGTACATCTTTATTTTGGTATTTAATGGAAGGTTGGGATAGTGGCGCTTATTATGCAAATACTAATCATGCAGTTACTTTTGCTGATTTAACTAATTTAGCGAGCCATTATTATAATGAAGCTGAGAATGCTTTTGATCAAGCAATATTACTTTCTACAATTTATAATTTTGAAGATGATGAAGGAGTATTTACTTTTACAGATGGGGCAAGTGGTTATAGAACTCATTGTGTTTATCAAAATAACGTTAATTTATGTAATGATGATACTGCAATATATAGTGATAAAATACCTACTATAAATAATAGATATTGTGTTAGAAGTTGTGCTGCAATTAGTAAAGATAAATATAGAATTAAATATGAATTTAATGCAAATAGAATATATCAAAGAACTAATAGTCCTGATGGGACAATAACTTTACAAGAGGTATAATATGAAAAAAAAAGGTTTTGTATTAATGGAAACTATTATTGTCATTGTTATTATTTCTCTTGCTCTTTTATCTATATTTTCTTCTTATAATAGAATTTTAACTAAATTAAAAACTGAAAATAAATATGATACAAGTGAATATCTTTATATGACTAAATATATAAGAGATATATTAAAAACGAAACATGTTAGTGTTTGTAATGTAACAGATGGTTGTAAAAGTGAAGAACTTTCTTCTTATTTAGGTGATATAAAAAGTTTATTTAAAGTAAAAAAAGTTTATTTACTTACAAATATAAATAATATAGGCCCTTATCTTTCTGGATATGATGCTAATATAATTGATTATGTTAGAAAATTAGATATAGATGATTTTTCTAATATATTAATTGTAGAATATGAAAAGCAAGCGATAGATGTTCATGGGGATGTTATAGATAGCAATGGAATACAACTTAAAGAAACATATATAGCGAGTTTGGAGTGGTAATTTATGAATAATAAAGGAATAACTTTAATTGAAATTATTATCAGTGTATCTCTAATTTCACTAGTATTAGTTTTATTATTTTCTCTTTTAATTCAAGTAAAAGATATAAATGGTGAAAGTACTATAAATAGTTCTTATTTAATTAATAAAGCTTTAGTTATTAAAAATGTAGAAGATGATATATCTGTAAATTATGATGGTATAGAAAAAAATATAGAAATTAAAAAATGTTGTGTAAAAGATTTTTTAAGTGATTATGTAAAAAAAGAAGGAGATGTTGATTTTTGTATATCATTTACATTTAATGAAGGTGATACGGGTTACTTAGCTATGTATAGATATTCTAATAATGCTGGAATATATGAAGATTATAAAGATCAATATTTAATATCTTATATACATAATGAAGTTTTGGGTACTAGATTAATGACTAATTATAGACCAACTTTAGTTAGAAATGTTTATAATTTTAATGAAAGTGCTAGTCATGATGCTTTTGTTTTAAATATACCTATAATTGGTCCAGATGGAAAAGATTATTCGATAAATATACCTTATTATGGTAAATATACTTGGTCTGATGTTGAGCCTAGCTGTTAAATTATTAAATATAATATAGAAGATATTATAATAGATAGTAATCTATATTTTAAATATTTTTTATAGTTTAAATCTGGTAATATACTTTTTATTTGAATATGTATTGATAAACCACCAAAAGATAAATATATTAGTGACATTAAACCTAATATATTTTTTTTGAAATGAATATATTTTAAATTATTTAATGCAGTAGTTATTTCTAAAAATCCATTAATTATATTTTTTATAAATATATTATTTATTGGAAGAAGAGAAATTATTATATTAAAAAATATTAATGTACCTAATATCATTAATAAAGTATCAGTAGTTGTTTTTATTATAGAAGATATATTAATATTATTTTTTTTAATTTTATTATTATATATAATTATTTTTTCTTTTCTTAAAGAAATTCCTATAATTATATTAGTAAGTATTAATATTATTATGATTTTTAAAGTTATATATTTATCTAAATATACTATTAATAAATTATATATTAACAATGGATTACAATTTGTTGTAAATAATATTAATTTATCTATTTCACTTTTATCTATTAGATTATTATTTTTTAAATCTAGTAAGTATTTTGCATTGCTAGGACAACCTGTAAATAAACTTAATAAGAATACATATATTCCATAAATTGATGTATTAAATATATATTTAAATGGTTTTCCAATTAATTTACAAATATTATAAACTAGATTAGTTTCTACACTTAAAGAACAAATAATAAACATTGGAAATAGATTAGGTACTATATTTTTAAACCATAATGTAGTTGTTTCATATATAGTTATATACATAATATCTTTTTTGATAAATATAAGAAAAAAGAAAATAATTATGGTAAATTTATATAGTAATCTTTTCATAGTATAATAATATTTAATTTTTCATAATAAATTCATAAGTTTTCTGATATAATAGAGTAGTGATTGATATGAAAAAGATATTGGCTAAGATAAAGAAATTTTTTAAAGAAAATTATAAAGCAATAATTATACTTATATTTATATATGCTTTATTTAATTATAAATTAGATGTAAGTATTTATACACCTGGTGGATTAGTTAATTTAAATAATAGAATAGTTAGTGAAGATAAAATATATGATTCTTCTGGAACTATAAATATGACTTATGTAAGTATGTTAAGAGGAACTATACCTACTTATTTAGCAGCTAAAATAATACCAACATGGGATATTGTTAAAAATGACGATATTACTTATGATGGAAATATGGAAGAAACTATTAAGATAGATAGATTATTTATGCAAGAAAGTATTAGTATAGCTTACGCTATAGCATTTGAAAAAGCTAATATGCCTTATACTATAAAATCTAGCAATAATTATATTGTTTATATAGATGAATTAGCTAATACAAATTTAAAAATGTTTGACAATATCGTAAAATATGATAATATAGAGTTTATGTCTTTCGAAGCAATGCAAAATTATATATCTTCTAAAAAAATAGGAGATAAAGTTAATTTTTTAGTAGAAAGAAATGGAAAAACAATTAATTGTGAAGCAACATTAGTTGATATAGATGGGCTTCCTAAAATTGGAATTAGTTCTATTGTTATTAATGAATACGATAGTAATCCTTCAATAAAAGTAAAAACAAGAAGTACTGAATCTGGATCTAGTGGTGGATTAATGACTACTCTTGCAATTTATAATAAGATTACAAAAGAGGATATTACTAAAGGAAAAATTATAGCAGGTACAGGTACTATAAATGAAGATGGTACTGTAGGAGAAATAGGTGGAGTTAAATATAAGTTATCTGGAGCTGTAAAGAATAAAGCAGATGTTTTTTTGGTTCCTGAAGAAAATTATAAAGAAGCCTATGAATATAAGAAAGAGAGAAATTTTGATATAGAATTAGTTTCTGTTAAAACTTTTGAGGAGGCACTAAATTATTTAGAAAATATGGTGATATAAAGTGATTAGATACTTTGTTAATTATGAAGATTATTTAAAATGTAAACATGATATACCAAATGAAACTGATATATATATTGCAAGAAAAAACTCTGATGGCAACTATAATATAGTTTTAATTTCTTTATTTAAAGATATTGAAAATATAGATAGAATAAAACAAGCTATAGCAAAAGATAGTAGTATAAAAAGCTTATTAATGGTAGAAATTAAGTTAGAGGAAAGAGATGAATTTTCTTCATTTAAAATTAAAGAATTTGAAAGAGTTGGCAATGGAAAATATAGACCTATTTTAGATGATTTGAAATTATTAAATTGTAGATTTTTTGCATATTCGACTGAACAAGATGCAGGTAAGGGGTATGTTATTGAAGTCTTACCACATGAAGATAATGATGAATATTTAAAAGTAGAGGATGATATATCTAGTGCTAATGGACTTACAAATAGAAGAAAAGAATTACAAAAACAAAAAATAGGAAGTGACATTTATTTTTATCCAATGGATAGCTATTTATTAGATAAATATGAAGAAGATGTAGTTACTTTAAGAAAAGTGGATGAAGATAAATATATAATGATTTCTCATAAATTATTTGTTATAGATAGTGTTAGTTATAATACAATAAAAGATATGAATTTTAGAACAAGAGCGTTATTAGATCAATTATTAAGAGATTCTACTAAAATAGCTATTAGAGAAGAAAATGATAAATATTCATTAGATTCTAAAAGTATTGATCAACATGAAAAGAAAGGTTATATAATAAATAATATAAAATTATTATCAATATTTTATAATTATAATGTTGAACCTTTATTAAAATATATAAATGTATTTGAATTGGTAGATGGATATTATAAAAAGATACCAATGGTAGATTACTTGAAACGAAAAGATATATTAAAATACATAAAAAAACCTAGTTAAACTAGGTATTTTTTTTAATATGGCGGAGTGGGAGGGATTTGAACCCTCGCAGCAGTTACCCACTCTACATCCTTAGCAGGGACGCCTCTTCAGCCTCTTGAGTACCACTCCATTGCCGATAAACTCATTTTACTATAGCATTTAATCTTTGTCAATTAAAAAACTACTTTAAAAGTAGTTTTAGTCATATAATTCATCTTTTAATGATTCGATATTTTCTCTCATCAAAGTAGTATAATTATCATTTTGAGCAACTTGATCACTAGTAAGTGTAGTCATTGTATTTAATACTTTAACTTCGCCACCTTTAGTTAATACATCTTTGATAATATCACTTTCATTATTTAATTCACTTTCAGTTATAAATATATATTTATTTGTTTTTTCACTAATTAAATTCTTTGCTTTATTAATTGTATCATTACTTAAATCTTCAGTATCTTCTAAACTAATAACTTCAAAACCATAATCTTCTAAAAATTTAAAATAATCTTTTGATACTATTATAGTTTTATTTTTGCTATCTTCTGCAATATTTTTTAAATTAATTTCAAATTCTGAAATTGTAACTTTAACATTTTCATAATTTTCATCTAGTTTCTCTAAAATAGTTTTACTATTTATAAATTCACTTAATTCATTTTTTATATTTTGAGCTAACATAAGATAATTTATTGGATTTAACCATAATTCTTCATAAGAATAATTTATTTGTAATCCTTGTGAAACATCTATTATATTTAAACGATTATTTCTATCTACAAAATCAGATGCTATCTTTTTTTCTTCAGTTAATCCATTATAAACAAATAAATTAGCTTTAGAATAATCTTTTATTTTCTTATTAGATAATTCATATTCTTTAATATTTACTCCATTAGGATATATTGAATTAATATTTGCCTCATAAGGAAATAGTTCATTAGTTAAATAAGTTATTGGGTAAGTAGTAGTATAAATAGTAGCATTTTTTAATTCTTCTGTTTGTAAACAACCTGTTAATAATATCATAAAAGTTGATAATATAAATAATTTAAATATTCTTTTCATAAAACTCCTTATATATCATATCCACTTTTTCCAAATGGATGACATTTTAATATTCTTTTAAAACCTAAAAATGATCCTTTAATAAAACCATATTCGTTTATTTTTATTTTAGTATATTCACTACATGTAGGAATAAATCTACACATTGAATGCGAATGTAATGGTGTTGATTGATATAGTTCTATAAGGAATATAGAAATCTTTTTCATAAATCACCTTTATTAATTTTACTATATATTTTTATAATTGTAAATGTCAAAAATATTGACAAATTTATATATTTAATTTAGAATAACTACCTAAATTGGGGGATATTTAT
Source organism: uncultured Bacilli bacterium (assembly GCA_947632375.1). GTDB lineage: Bacteria > Bacillota_I > Bacilli_A > RF39 > UBA660 > UMGS1124. The sequence continues at coordinate 32,658 of CANRPF010000011.1, read as the reverse complement.
GGGACTTTATGTTTACACAAATAATAAGTGTGAAAAGGGAACATATGTAAAAAAATACGACGAAGAAAAAAGAAAAGTTACTTTTGCTGATGGAATAACTATTAAAGATGTTGCATTTAATGAAATAGTAGAAAAACAAGTAAATGCTATGATGGAAAGACAAGTAAAAGATGTGAGAATATTAACAAAAGAAGAAAAACGTGAATTATATGCTAATATAGTTGCATTAGCAATCTCTTCTTTATATACTCTAGTTTGTTTTAAAGTGAGTTTTGATAATACTATATGGTTAGAATCAATATTGTTTTTTATAGCAGGTAGTATATCTTTACCAATAGATTCTTCTATTATTATAAATATTATTAAATCGATATTACATATTAAACAATTAAAATGTATTGAATATAGAAATAATCATTTAAATGAATTAAATTATGCTATTAAAGATAAATCTAATTTAAATGGTTTATCTAAAAGATCTAAAAAAGTAATAAATTCTAAGAAAAATCCTTTTAGTTTAAATTATATTAATTATTTTAAATTAAGAGATTTAACAACTATTATAAATAATAATGAATCAGTCAAAAAATTAACATTGAGTTAAATTATTTGACTTTTTTTATTTAAACTTGTTTAAGAATAATAGATTTAGTATAATAAACTATGGTGAAATATATGAAATTTTTAACTGACTTAGGTATAAATATTGAAAATAAAGAATTATTATTAACAGCATTAACTCATCCTAGCTATTCAAATGAAGCAGGTGGAGCTAATTATGAAAGATTAGAGTTTTTAGGAGATGCTGTTCTTCAGTTAATAATGAGTGAATATTTTTATAAATTAGAAAGCATGAGCGAAGGTGATATGAGTAAAACTAGAGCAAGTTATGTTTGTGAAAATGCTTTATATGAATATTCAAAAAAAATTAATTTAATTCCTTATATTAGAGTAGGACATGGTTTAGATCATACTGAAAATGAAACTATTATTGCAGATATATTTGAAGCAGTATTAGCAGTTATTTATTTAGAATTAGGTCTCGATGTAGCAAGAGACTATATTTATAAAGTAGCGATACCTTTTGTAGAAGAAAAAAGAGTTTTCTTAAGCGATTATAAATCTCATTTACAAGAAATGGTTCAAACTGAAAAAAAATCATTAGAATATGTATTAATAAATGAAACAGGTCCTAGTCATGATAAATTATTTGAAGTAGATGTATTAGTAGATGGAATAGTATTTGGTAAGGGTTTTGGAAAGAGTAAAAAAGAGGCTGAGCAATCTGCCGCAAAAGATGCAATAAAAAAAGCAGCAAGGTGAAGAAATGAAATTAGTTAGTATAAAAAGTCATGGTTTTAAATCTTTTGCAGATAAGATAGAAATAAATATCAATGATGGTATAACAGGAATAGTAGGGCCAAATGGTTCTGGTAAGTCAAATATAGTAGATGCTGTTAAATGGGTATTAGGTGAACAATCTATTAAAAATTTAAGAGGTTCACTAAATATGACTGATGTTATTTTCCAAGGAAGTAATTCTAGAAAACCTATGACTAGAGCATGGGTAAGTTTAACTTTTGATAATCAAGATCATTATTTAAATAGCGATTTTAAAGAAATTGAAATAAAAAGAGTTGTTTATAAAACAGGTGAAAATGAATATTTTATTAATAATGCTAAAGTTCGTTTAAAAGATATTACTGAATTATTTATAGATAGTGGTTCTAGTACTAATTCATTTAGTATTATTTCACAAGGTAAAATAAGTGAAATATTAAATGGTAAAAAAGAAGATAGAAGAGCTATTATAGAAGAAGCAGCCGGTGTATTAAAATATAAAAAACATAAAGAAGAAACTTTAAGAAGAATAGATAAAGCAAATGAAAATATAGAAAAAATAGATTTAGTTATTAAAGAATTATCTTATAATATAGAACCATTAAAGCTACAAAGAGATGAAGCTATAAAATATCAAAGACTAAAAAGTGAAAGCGATGAATTAGATATAATATTAACTACTATTGATATTAAAGATGCAGAAAGTTTAACTAATAAGTTAAAAACAGAAATAGATAATTTAAATAAATCTATTATAAGTATGGATACTAATTTAACTAAAGATAATACTAATTTAACTAAGTTAAAGTTAAAAAATACTTCATTAGATTCTAAGATAAATGAATTAAGTAATAAAATTATAGAAGTTAATAAAGATATTAATGAAATAGAAGCTAAAAAACAAGTAGCTTTAGAAAGAAAAAAATATGAAGTAAGTGATTCTAAATTACAAGAAAATATAGTTAATTTAAAAGAAAAAGAATTATCTATTTCAAATGATATAAATATATTAAATAAAGAAGTAGAATCTTTAAATAAAGATATATTAGAATATAGTAAAACTAAAAATGAATATGATAATAAATATAATGAATTAAATAAAAATAAAATAGAAATAAATAATAATATATCAAAAAATAATTTTGATATAGCAAAAGTAAAAAATAAAATATCTATTTTAGAAACTAATATTTTAAATGATTATAGTATTCCATCTTCAGTAAAGAATATTTTAAATAATAAATCTTTAAATGGAATACATAATATAGTAGGTAAAATAATAGATTCAAATGTATTATATAAAGATGCTCTTAATATAGCTTTAGGATATAATTCTAATGTAATAATTGTAGATGATCATGATTGTGCTAAAAAAGCTATTAAGTATTTAAAAGATAATAATTTAGGAAGAGCTACTTTTTTCCCACTTGATGTTATAAAACCTAAATATGTTGATCAAAGTACTTTAAGTAAATGTAAGAGTTTTAAAGGGTATATTGATACTTTAGATAATTTAGTAGAATATGATTCTATTTATGAAAATATTATTAAAAATTTATTAGGTAATATTTTAGTAGTTGATACTGTAGATAATATGACGTCGTTAGGTAAAAAAATAAATTATTCTTATAGGATAGTAACTTTAGGTGGAGAAATTTTATCTACAGGAGGTTCTTTAACAGGTGGATCTTTAAAGAGTAATAATTCTATTCTTTTAAATAAATTTGATTTAGAAAGCAATAAACAAAAGTTATCAACTTTATTGGATTTAGAAAAATCTTTAAGTGTTTCTTATGATAAAGTAGAAAAAGAATTATTAAAACTAGATACACTTTCTAAAGAAAATATAGATAAGTTAAATAATAAAAATAATATATTAAGTATTAAAGAAAAAGATTTAAATGAATTAATTAAACAAAAATCTAAAATAGAACAAGAAATTATAGATAATAAAAGTGTAATAGAAGATAATATTGATTCTAATATAGATAAGATGTTAAAAGAATATTATGATTATATTAATAAAAGAGATATTTTAGCTAATGAATTAAATAAAGTTAAAAATGAAAAAGATGATTGTGTTATAGAAATAAATGAAATAGAAAAAAATACTAAATTATTTAATAGTGAATATAATAAAAATGTTCAAGAACTTAAAGAAAAAGAAATAGAATTAAATAAATTAGAAATTAATTTAGATAATAATTTAATTAAATTAAATGAAGAATATAATATGACTTATGATTATGCAATTAAAAATTATGATTTAGAAGTAGATATTAAATCTTCAAAAAATAAATTAGATACTTTAAAAAAAGAATTAAATCTTATGCCTAATGTTAATTTAGGTAGTATTCAAGAATATGAAAGAATTAATGAAAGATTTGAATTTTTAACTAATGAAAAATTAGACTTAGTAACATCTATAAATAATTTAATGAATGTAATAACTGAATTAGATGATACTATGAAAGAAAAGTTTAAAACAACATTTGATAAAGTTAATATTGAATTTAATAAAGTATTTAAAAAATTATTTAAAGGTGGTAAAGGAGAATTAAAACTTACAGAACCAGATGATTTATTACAAACAGGAGTAGATATAGAAGCATCTCCTCCAGGAAAAACTTTAAAGACAATTAGTTTGCTTTCAGGTGGAGAAAAAACTTTAACTGCAATCGCTCTTCTTTTCGCTATTTTAAATATTAGATACGTACCATTTTGTATTTTAGATGAAGTAGAAGCTGCTTTAGATGAAGCTAATGTAGATACTTTTGGTAATTATATAAATGAATATAAAGATAAGACAGAATTTATTATAATAACTCATAAAAAGAGAACTATGGAATATGTTAATACTTTATATGGTATAACTATGCAAGAAAGTGGTGTATCTAAACTTGTCAGTGTAAAATTAGATGACATAAAATAGTCATCTTTTTTATATTAAAACCCCATCTATTCGTTGGGGTATTTTTTTATATATTTATGACATAATATTATTGGGGTAGGTATCTATGGCGACAATATCAAAAGAGGATAATAACTACATTTATTATTGGGTAGGTAAAAATGTTCGTAAATACCGTAAGAAAAAAGGTTGGACACAAAGAGAATTAGCTGAGAGATGTAGTTATAGTGAAAATTTTATTGGTGATATAGAAAACGAAACATTTAAAACATTTTCGCTTAATACCTTATACCATATATCTAAGGTACTTGGTGTACATATAAAAATGTTATTTGAAGATTTAGATGATTCGGAATAATGTTGTCTTTTCTTCATACTAAATTTAGGCATCAAATTATTTTTGGTGTAGGGAATATATTTATTTTTTTAATCTTTTATTAAAGCTGTTTTTGTTTTTTATTATCCTTTGAGACAAAAATAGTCCTTTCCTACAAAAAAGAATCATAAAAGAACTTGTATAAATATATTTCCTTTGGTTATAACCTTAAAATAATTTTATGGAATCGTAATTTGTATTACGATTCTTTTTTTTGTATAATTATATTGGTGGTTATATGGAGTATATTATTAAATCAAAATCATATAGACTTTTAAAAAATAAAATAAAAGAATTAACTATAGATATAGATGAAAATAATATTTTAGATTTTGATTTAGCTTTTGATAATATAAAAGATGTTGTAGAAGAGTGTAATAAAATATCATTATTTAATGAAAAGAAAGCTATTATAGTTTATAATACAAATATATTTAATACTAAATATGAATATAAAGATGACCTTGCTATATTAGAAAATTATTTAAATAATCCAAATATTTATACTACTTTAATATTTATAGCAGATAGTGTATCAATAAGAAAAAAATGTGTAAAAATAATTAAGGATAATAATAATTTAATAGAAATAGAAGAATTAAAAGAAGAAGATTTAGAAAGTACTATTAAAAAATATTTAAAAGATAATAATTTTAATATAGAATATAATGCATTAAAAAAAATAATATCTAATTTAAATAATAATATAGATTTAATACTTAATGAATTAGATAAATTATTAGTAGTAAAAAAAGATAATACAATAACTTTAGATGATATAGATAAATATACTACTAAATTAAATGATGAAAATGTTTTTGATATAGTAGAAGCTGTTATAAAAAAGAATAAAAAGAAAGTATTTAGCTATTTAGATAATTTTATTTTAAATAAAGAAGAACCTGCTATATTATTATCAAATATAGCGATACAATATAGATTAATATATTGTACTAAGAAATTAACATTAAATCATAAAGATTCTAAAGAAATTGCAACTTTATTAGATGTACATCCATATAGAGTAAAATTAGCTTTAGAGAATTCTAAATTATATACGTTAGATGAATTAAAAGATAATATTTTAAAAATAGGTAATCTTGATGAACAAATAAAGTTAGGTAAAATAGATAATTATATAGCTTTAAAAATGTTTCTAATAACATTGTAAAATAACTAATTTATGATATAATTCCATTATAAGGAGAGTTTGTTATGATAGAGGATGAAAATCAAATATTAGATAAAAAAGAAAGAAAAAAAAGTTTATATGAAGGCAGTTTTTTAAAGTTTGTTATAGTAACTTTAATAGTAGTAGCTATAATATCTTTATTAGGTTATTTTGGGTATAAATATTATAAAGTTTATACTAATCCAAAAACTAGATTAGTTAATAGTTTAAAAGTATATTATAATTCTTCTGAAATAGAAGAAAAAGTTGATAAATTATCTAAGTATGTAAATGGTTATACAGCAAATATAACAGGTAATATAAAAGCTAAAATTAATGATAAAAATATATTAGATAATGATTATAATTTAAAATTAATTAATAATAAAGAACTTTATTATAATTTAATTCTTAAAGATGATAAAGAAACTATTATAGATCTTGAAAGTATTATTAAAGATCAAAATTTCTATTTTAAATTTAAACCTATGTTTAAAAGATTTTATTATTATCCATATGAAATAGCTACTAATAATATTACAGATTATTCTAAAATATATGATATAGTATTAAAAACAATAGATGAATATTTTACTAAAGATAAATTTGTTAGTGAATCTACAACTACTTTTATAAAAGATTCTGAAAAAAGAGTAAGAAAAATATCTTTAAAAGTTACTGAAAGTGATGTAGTTAATTTATATAAGAATCTTATAAATAATATAATGAATGATGAAGAAGCTTTAAATAGTTTAGTTCAAGAAGATACTACTTTAGATGATGTAAAAAAAGAAATGAATGATACGTTATCTTTATTTGAAAGTAATGGAGTTTATAGTGAGAATAATTATCTAGAATATAATGCTTATTTAAGTGGTAGTGATATTTTAAAACAAGAAATAAAAATGGATGACTATAGTTTAGTTATTGAAGGACAAAAAGATATAGAATACTCTTTTAAAGAAAATGATGTTTTAGTATTTAATGGTACGTTATCAAATAATAATTTAACTTTAAAAACTGTAGATAATTCTTTAGAATTAAATATAAATTTTGAATCTAGTTCTTTAAATGGAAGTATTAATATTAATGATTCATCAAATGCTATCAAAATAGAATTTGATCTTAATTATGAGTTAGGTGAAGCAGAAGATATTCCTGATTTAAATTTAAGTGATGCTAAGGATATAGATAGTATAACTGATGAAGAAACTAGCGAATTTATAGAACAATTAATGAAGTTACCTGTATTTGAAAGTTTATCTAATTTTTAAGACTTAATTGACATCTATAAGATGTCATTTTTTTTATGGTAATGATATTTATTTTGTGTTAAAATTGAATTTAGAAAAGAGGTAGTTTATGTTTGATAAATTTGTTCCAGATATATATACTAAAAGTATTTATACAATAGATTATAAACAACTTAAAAAGAATAAAGTTAAATGTTTAATATTTGATCTTAATAATACTATGGTACCTCTTACTGTTAAATCACCTGATAAGAAATTAATAGATTTATTTGAAGAATTAAAAGATATGAAATTTAAAATATATATAGTTAGCAACAGCATTAAAAAAAGAGTTGAACCATTTAAAGAAAAATTATGTGTAGATTCTTCTTATCTTTCTATGAAACCATTACTTAGAAAATATAAAAAAATATTTAATATAAATAAGTTTAAAGATAATGAAATAGCTTGTATTGGTGATGAGTTAATAAATGATGTTTGGTGTGCTAATAGAATGAATTTTATAAGTATATTTGTAAATCCTATTGGTACTAAAGAATATATACCTACTAAGGTAGGAAGATTATTTGAAAACTTTATTATAAATAAATTAACTGAAAAGAAATTATTTAGAAAAGGCAAATATTATGATTAAGGGGTAATTTATGGATAAATATTGTTCTGGTTGTGGTAAGTTATTACAATATGATAATAAAGATATAGAAGGGTATATACCTTTTAATAAGTATGATGATACTAATTATTGTATGAGGTGTTTTAAGCTTATACATTATGGTAGTTCTTATAATAATAAAGAATATGATAATGAATATATTTTAAATTATATTAATAATAAATTTGGATTTAAAGTTTTTTTAACTGATTTATTAAATATAAATAATTATGTAATAGATTTATATAAGAAGATAAATGGTAATAAGTTATTAGTAATTACTAAAGTTGATTTATTAGATAAAACTTTAAATAAGAATAAAATTAAGATTAAATTAAAAAATATTTATAATATTAATGAAGATATTATATTTATAAGTACTAATAAAGAATATAATATACATTATTTAGTAAATTATTTAAAAAATAAAAAAGAAAATAATATTTATTTTTTAGGTACAACTAATTCTGGTAAAAGTAGTTTAATAAATAAGATAATAGAATTATATGATATTAAAAGAGATAATTTAACTGTATCTAATAAGAAAAATACTACTTTAGAATTTATTAATATTAATAATAAAGAATTATTTAATATTATAGATAGTCCTGGTTTTATTATTAAAGATTATAATTTAAATATAAAGTATAAAAATATAATAAAACCTATTACTTTTAATATGAAAAAAGATGAAGTAATTAATATAGATAAATTTTATATAAAGTTTAAAGAACAAAGTAGTATAACTATATATACTTATGAAAATAGTTATATAAAAAAATATTATAAAGATATTGAATTTAAAGATAGTTTAGAAGTATCTAATAATATAGATTTATGTATTAATGGATTTGGTTTTATAAATATAAAAAGTAAAAATAATTTATTAATTTCAAACTTAGATATTAATCTTATAAGTACTAGAAAGAGCATATTTGGTGATAATGATGGACAGAATTAAAATAATGAGTGAAACGTTAGCTAATAAAATCGCTGCTGGAGAAGTAATTGAAAGAATATCAAGTGTTGTTAAAGAACTTGTTGAAAATAGTATAGATGCTAAGTCTAGTAGTATAAAAGTAGAATTAAAAGATAGTGGTACTAAGTTTATTTCTGTTACTGATGATGGTATTGGTATGGATAGAAATGATGCTAAATTAGCATTTTCAAGACATGCGACTAGCAAATTATTAAAAGAAGATGATTTGTTTTTTATAAATACTTTAGGATTTAGAGGAGAGGCACTTCCAAGTATTGCAAGTGTATCAAAAGTTAATTTAATAACTAGTACAGGTAGTGTTGGAACAGATATTATTATTCATGGTGGTAAAGTTATTAGTGTTAATGATGCCCCAGCTAGAAAAGGTACTAAAATAGTAGTAGAAGATTTATTTTATAATACTCCTGCAAGATTAAAGTATTTAAAAAGTGATACTACAGAATTAGCAAATGTTTCTATGTATATGGAAAAATTAGCTTTAGCACATCCAGAAATTAAATTTACATTAATTAATAATGATAAAGTTTCTTTAAGTACTAGTGGAAGTAATAATTTATTAAAAACAATACATGAATTATATGGTTATGTTGTAAGTAGCAATATGATAAATTTTAATGCTAGTAATGAAGATTATGATGTTTATGGATATATATGTAAACCTAGTATACTTAAATCTAATAGAAATCATATGACTACTATAGTAAATGGTAGATTAGTAAAAAATATTGAATTAAATAAAGCTATTAATGATGGTTATTATACTTATAAACCAGATATTAAATATCCGGTAGTAGTTCTTTTAATTAATACAGATCCTACTATAATAGATGTAAATATTCATCCTACTAAACAAGATATAAAATTTTCTAAACAAGAAGAATTAAATAAATTGATTACTTCTGAAATAAAAAGACTTTTACATAAATCTTTATTAATACCTAATATAAATGTTAAGAAAAAAGTAGAAGTAAAAGAAGTAGAACAAAATGAAATATTGATGCCTATTTCAGATGAAAATGAGTATGTTTTAAATAATGATTTAAATTCTTTAAATGATGAACAAGTAAGATTTGATTTTAAAAAAGTAGAACCAATTATAAAAAATGATATGGTTGATAATGAAAAAATAAAAAAATTAGAATTATATCCTGTTGGATTAGTAATGGGTACTTATATTATTTGTGAAAATGAAACAAATATGTATTTAATAGATCAACATGCTGCTCAAGAAAGAATTAATTATGAAAAGATATTAAAAGCTTTAAGAGAAGATAAAGTAAGTACAATAGATTTACTTTTTCCAATAACTATAGAACTTAATTATTCAGATTATTTAAAGTTTAATGAAAGAAAAAAAATACTTGATGAAATGGGATTTAAAATAGAAGATTTTGGAATTAATACGATTATTATTAAAAGACATCCTACTTGGTTAATAGAAGGTTATGAAAAAGAAAGTATAGAAAAACTTGTAGATTTAATAATAAATGATTATAATGTAGATAGAGTAAAATTTAATGATAGTATTGCAAAAACTATGGCTTGTAAAATGAGTGTTAAAGGAAATACTAGAATTACAATAGAGGAAATGGAAAGTTTATTAGATGAATTAGTTCTTTGTGATAATCCATATAATTGTCCTCATGGAAGACCAACAATAATAACGTTTACAAGATATGAGTTAGAAAAGATGTTTAAAAGAGTAATGAATTAGAAAGGGATATTATGAAAAATATTTTAGAAAATAATAAATCATTTAATTTTATAGTTTTTATTGCAGTTTTAATACCTATAATAATTGGTTTAAGTTATGCAATTGTTACTATATTTAGTTAGTATTGAAAAAATAAAATTTGTATTATATAATAGCTAGTGTTAAAAGTTTTGAACTAGAGGAGTAAACTATTTACTTTTTTAAAGAGAGTTAGTGGTTGGTGAAAACTAATATAAGTTATAGTTGAATGTAGCTAGGGAGCTTAATATCTAAGTAAATAGGATATTACGTTAAGATGCGTTAAATCTAATGAGATAACTTTATGTTAATTAAGGTGGTACCACGATAATTCGTCCTTATGGGATGGATTATTTTTATTTTAGAAAAGAGGAATATTATGTTAGATAAAAAATATAATGCACAAGAAAAGGAAGCTAAATGGTTAGATTATTGGAATCAAAATAAAATATATAAATTTGAACCTAATGATAAAGAAGTATTTTCTATAGATACTCCTCCTCCAACTGTAAGTGGAAAAATTCATATAGGACATATTTTTTCTTATTCTCAAACTGAAATGATTGCAAGATATAAAAGATTAAGAGGATATAATATATTTTATCCATTTGGTTTTGATGATAATGGACTTCCAAGTGAAAGATTAGTTGAAAAAGAACAAGGTAAGAAAGCTTCAGAAATTGGAAGAGAAGAGTTTTCTAAATTATGTTATAAAACTACTGATAAATATGAAGAAGAATTTCAAACATTATTTAGTAAAATGGGAGTAAGTACAGATTGGGATATACATTATAAAACAGTAAGTCCTAAAACTATTAAGATAAGTCAAAAATCATTTTTAGATTTGATTAATAAAGGACATTGTTATCACAAAGAAAGCCCCGCTTTATGGTGTAATGAATGCCTTACTTCAATAGCTCAAGCTGAATTAGAAACTAAAACTATTAAGACAACATTTAACTATATTAATTTTAAAACTAAGGAAACAGATGAAGAATTTACGATAGCAACTACACGTCCAGAACTTCTTCCTGCAATAGTATGTGTATTTGTAAATCCAAATGATGAAGAACATAAACATTTAATTGGTAAAACAGCACATATACCTGTTATAGATGTAGATGTTCCTATCTTACAAGATGAAAAGGTTGCAATTGATAAAGGAACCGGTATTGTTATGTGTTGTACTTTTGGGGATCAAACTGATATTGAATGGTGGAAAAAATATAATTTACCATTAAAATATATATTTACTGATGATGGTTATATAAAAGATACTGTTCCAAATTATGGCGGAATGAAGATAAAAGATGCTAGAAAGAAAATTATTGAAGATCTTGATGCAGCAGGAGTAATTGTAAAAATAGAAGAATTAGTTCATGAAGTGCAAACTCATGAAAGATGTGGTAATGAAGTAGAGTATGCTGTTATGAACCAATGGTTCATAGATATTATGAATCATAAAAATGATTTCTTAAAAATAGGAAAAGAAATAAAATGGCATCCTGAACATATGCATGCAAGATATGAAGAATGGGTAAATAATATAGCATGGGATTGGTGTATTAGCAGACAAAGATATTTTGGTGTACCATTTCCTGTATGGTATTGCAAAGATTGTGGTGAACCTATTTTTGCAAATGTTTCAGATTTACCTGTAAATCCTTTAGTAGATAAGCCTCCGGTTGATAAATGTCCAAAATGTGGTGCATCTCGATTTTTAAGTGAAACAGATGTAATGGATACTTGGGCAACGTCATCTGTAACTCCATTAATAAATATGCGTTATGGTGAAAAAGATAATTATGAAAAGATATTAAAACCTATGAGTTTAAGAACTAATGCTTCTGAAATTATTAGGACTTGGGATTTCTATACTATTGTTAAAAGTTTCTATCATTTTAATGAAAGACCCTGGGATAATGTAATGATTTCTGGCTTTGTTATGGCAGATAAGGGAGAAAAAATTAGCAAATCTAAAGGTAATAGCAAATTTGAACCTATCGATTTAATTAATGAGTATTCTGCTGATGTTGTAAGATATTGGGCAGGTAGTGGAAGACTTGGTACAGATATTGTATTTAGTGAAGAAACTTTATTAAGAGGTAAAAAATTAATAAATAAAATATGGAATGTTTCTAAATTTATAGAAATGCATCTTAGTGATTATGAAGATAAAGAATTTACTTCTTTTGAATATATAGATAGATGGATTTTAGCAAGCTATCAAGAAATGGAAGAAAGTTTTATAAAATATTTAGATGATTTTGAAGTAGGACTTGCATTAAATATATTAGAAAAATTCTTTTGGAATTTCTGTGATAATTATATAGAAATTGTTAAACATAGATTATATAGACCTGAAGAATTTGGTGAAGTTCCAAGATATTCAGGACAAAAAACAATTTATATCTTGCTTTATAAATTATTACAAGACTTTAGTATTTTCTTCCCATTTATAACAGAAGAAATATATCAAGAGTTATATCATAAAGAAAAATCAATTCATTTAACTAATATAAAATTATTAGATTATAATTTTAAAAAAGAATTATTTAATGGAAATAATATTGTAGATATAATTAGTCAAGCTAGAGGAGAAAAATCGAACAATAATGTGTCTCTTAAGACACCAATTAAAAATATATCTTTAAGTTTAAATAAAGATTTAAAAGATGCTTTAAATGAATCTCTAAAAGATTTTAAAGCTACATTATTTATAGAAAATTTAAATATAAATGAAATAGATAAAGATTATAATATAGATAAAATCGAATTAAATTTAGATGAATAAATAAAAGTATTTAAATACTTTTATTTTTTTCTTGAATTTATATTAATAGTTTTATATAATCAATAATAGAGAGGAGTATATAATGTTATTTATACTAGTCGTAATAGGTATTAGTCTTATTGAAATAATTGGAAAATATAAATTATTTTTAAAAGCTAATAAAAAGGGATGGTATTCTTTAATTCCTATATATAACGATTATGTATTAGTACAAATTGCTGAAGTTAGATGGTGGTTTTTAATTATATTGATATTTACTAGAATAAGTATGATTTTATCTTTTATATCGATTGATGAAACATTATTTTTTAATATATTTGATATTATTAGTAATTTAATATATTTTTTAACACTGTATTGTATTAATTATAATATTTCTACAAAATGTAACAAAAATTATATATATGCTTTGGGGCTTACATTTTTGCCTTTTATATTTTATCCTTTAATATCAAAGGAAAAATTTAATAATAAAAAGAATGTATTACCATTTGGTGTAGTTTAAGAGGAGAAGAGATATATGAATATATTTATGAAATCATTAGGAGACAAAAACTTATTAGCATTAGTAATTGGTAGTGGAGTTTTTGTTTGTATTTTGGGGGTATTAATATTAATATCTTATGCAAAGATATTTAAAAAAGCAGGAAAACCTGGTATTGCGGCTATAATACCTATTTATAATATAGTAGTAATGTTACAAATTGCAGAAATGAAAATGATAAATTTACTTTTTATGTTTATACCAATATTGCAAATTATAATTATGTTTAAATTGTACATCAATATAGCAAAGAAATTTGGTAAGAGTACAGCATTTGGAGTTGGAATGGTGCTTTTAGGTATAATATTTATACCATTATTAGCATTCTCAGATGATACTTTAGTAGGTGGACAAACAGTTTCTAATAATAATGATTTAGATAATCAAAATATGGCTATGAATAATAATGTAGTTGCTAATAATGAACAAACTGTTGCACCTGTAGAAAATATTGCAGTACAACCTCAAATGGAACAAGCACCAGCTGCACCTGAACAAAATTTATTTGATAGTGCGCCTGTTATAAATCCTGTGCCAATGGAACAAACACCTGCTGTACCGGAACAAAACTTATTTGATAGTGCACCTGCTATGGATGCTGCTCCAATAGAACAAGCACCTACTGCACCTGAACAAAATGCATTTGATAATGCACCTGTTATGGATGCTGCTCCAATAGAGCAAACACCTGCTGTACCTGAACAAAACGCATTCGATAGTGTACCTGTTATGGATGCTGCACCAATAGAACAAGCACCTGTTGTACCAGAACAAAACGCATTTGATAGTGCGCCTGTTATGGATGCTGCACCAATAGAACAAGCACCTGCTGTACCAGAACAAAACGCATTTGATAGTGCACCTGTAATGGATGCTGCACCAATAGAACAAGCACCTGTTATAGAACCTGCACCAATGGAACAAACTCCTTTAGCACCAGAAACTAATGTTGCAAGCGATAAGAAAATATGCAAAAATTGTGGTGCTGAAATGCCTAATATTGTAACAATATGTCCTAAATGTGGAACTGAAAATGAATAAAGCTTACTTATGTAAGTTTTTTTATGTAAAGTTATTAGTTTTTAATAGACTTGTTTCTTAGAAAAGATTTATAATTATACTAGGTGATAATATGACAAGAGAAGAACTTATTCAAAAAAATTATGATAATCTTGAAAAATTTGCTGATATAATTAAAAATTCTCAAGATGAAACTAAGGTTCAAATAGCAACTAGTGCGTATAATGCAATAGTTGGTTCTTTAAAAGAAATAGAAAGAAAAGACGATAAACATTATGAAGATTTATTAAGTGCTATTAAAACAAATGATAAAACTAAAGAAAGTGTTAAACCTGTAGAAAGTGAAAAGACATTTGAAGAACCTAAATTAGAAGAAAAGGTAGAAACTAAAGAAAAACCAAAAGAAACTGAAAATATGTCTTTAAATGAATATATTACTAAATTTGTTAATAGTAATCCTGATATTGCTTTTGAGTATAAAAATCTTATAAGAGAATTAATGAATATATCAAATTCTAATGAACCAGAGAAAATCGACGAATGGTCTAATGCATTTGATGCATTTGTCAATAAGAATAATTTAGATTCTAAATATATGGATCAAGTTAAATCAAACTTTATTAAGACATACATAAAGAAAGAAGAGTCAAAAGTAGAAACTGCAAAACCTGTTGATGCACCAAAGCCATCAACACCACCTCATAAATTAACTGATGCTGAAATTAAAGATTTAAATACACCTTTAAGAATAATGAGTACTAAAAAAACAGCATATTCTAAGGGTGATAAGAGAGCTTTATATGCTTTAATTGCAGGAGGATATTTATTACCACCTTCTTTATTGGTAACCGTTCCAATATTTGTTATACATAGAGTATTAAAAAATAGACAATATAGAAACGAAGGATTAAGAAAGTTTTTAGAAGAACAAAATTTAGATATGCAAAGAGGTTCTAATAAGGTTTTAAATAGTGAAGGTAGAGAAATTTCTAAAAGAAGTGTTGGGTTAGCTCAATATGAATCTATTAAAGATGCATTAATTAAAGTAGGAGCAATGAAAACTCCTAGTAAAATTAATCCTAAATATATGGCTAGTAGATTAAAATCAAAATTAATAAGTACACCTTTAGCAAAATCTATACAAAATAATATAGAAAGATCTAAAGCGGCTTCAGAAGCTTCTACTTATTTAGAAGCTCAAGAAATTCTAGATGGAGATGAATATGAAGTAGCTAAAAGAGGAATGGGGAGATTATAATGACAGAAGTTGGAGATTTAGTAGAATTATCTAATAATAAAAAATATATAATTGTAGATAGTTCTTTAGAAGATGGTTCATTATATTATCTAGCTTTAGAAGTTGATAATGAAACTGAACTTCCAAAAGATAAAGATAATGGAATATTTTTTAAAAAAGGTGATAATGAAGGTGAGTTAATACCTGTTACTGATGAAGCTGATATAACATTCTTAAAAGCTATATTTTTAAATAATTTTTTAGATGATGTCATGGAACAAATAGATGAGGAAGAAAGTTAGACTTAACGTCTAATTTTTTTAGTTAATTGTTTTTTGGAATTTATTATGTTAAAATTTATAAGGGTGAGGATATGGTAAAATATGATGAAAGTTCTATAAAAATACTAGAGGGATTAGAAGCAGTAAGAAAAAGACCTGGAATGTATATTGGGTCAACTGATAAAAGAGGGCTTCATCATCTAGCTTGGGAAATTATAGATAACTCAATTGATGAAATTATTAATGGTTTTGGATCAACTATAAAAATTCGAATTAATGAAGATGGTAGTTTAACTGTAAGAGATAATGGTAGAGGTGTACCAACAGGAAAGCATGAAAGTGGTAAATCTACTCCAGAAGTTATTTATACAATACTTCATGCTGGAGGAAAGTTTAGTGAAGCTGGGTATAAAGTAAGCGGTGGATTACATGGTGTAGGTGCAAGTGTAGTAAATGCATTATCTAGTTGGATGAATGTAAATATATATAGAGATGGATTAATTCATAATATTAAATTTAAAGATGGCGGAAAAGTTGATAGTCCTTTAAAAGAAATAGGTAAAACAAAAGAAACAGGTACTGAAGTAACATTTATGCCTGATAAAGAAATATTTAAACAATGTGAATTTTCTTTTACAACATTATGTGAAAGAATGCAAGAGAGTGCTTTTTTATTAAATACTTTAACTGTAGAATTAAGTGATGTTTTGGATAATAAATCAGTAACTTATCACTATGATAATGGTCTTATTTCTTTTGTAGAATATATAAATGAAGGTAAAAAAGAATTACATAAAGTAGTACCTATTCATGGTGTTAAAAATGATATAGAAGTTGATATAGCTTTACAATATACAGATTCATTTAACGAAAATATTTTATCTTTTGTTAATAATGTAAAAACTATAGATGGCGGTACTCATGAAGTTGGATTTAAAACAGGAATTACAAAAGTTTTTAATGATTATGCTAGAGCTAATAATATATTAAAAGCTAAAGATTCTAATTTTGATGGTAGTGATGTAAGAGAAGGTTTAACTGCAGTTATAAATTTAAAAATACCAGAAAAATATCTTCAATTTGAAGGACAAACAAAAGGAAAACTTGGTACTCCAGAAGCTAGAAATGTGGTAGAAAGTATAGTTTATGATAATTTAAAATTCTTCTTAGAAGAAAATAAAGATACAGCAGTTAGTATAGTAGAGAAGGCTGCTAAAAGTAAATATGCAAGAGAAGCTGCAAGAAAAGCAAGAGAAGAAGCCAGAAATGGAAAAAGTAAAAAAAGCGAAATAAAGAGTTTAAGTGCAAAACTTACTCCTCCACAATCTAGAAATCCAAAAATAAATGAGATATTTATTGTAGAAGGTAATTCAGCAGGTGGTACTGCTAAAAAGAGTAGAGATAGAAAATTTCAAGCAATTTTACCTTTACGTGGTAAGATTATAAATACTGAAAAAGCTTCTATGACAGATATATTTAAAAATGAAGAAATAAATACAATTATTCATTGTATTGGAGCTGGAGTTGGTAATGATTTTGATATAAAAGATATCAATTATGATAAAGTAATAATTACAACAGATGCCGATGATGATGGTTCTCATATTCAATGCTTGCTTTTAACTTTCTTTTATAGATTTATGAGACCTTTAATTGAAAATGGGCATCTTTATATAGCATTACCCCCATTATTTAGAGTAGATATAAATAAAGAAACACATTATTTTTGGTCAAATGAAGAATTAAAAGAATTTACTAATGGAAAAAGTAATTATAAAGTTCAAAGATATAAAGGTTTAGGTGAAATGAATCCTGGTCCATTCTGGGAAACTACAATGTGTCCTGAAACTAGAAATTTAATTAAAGTTTCTATAAATGATGCAGCTTTAGCTGAGAAGCGAGTTAGTACTCTTATGGGGGATGCTGTAGAGCCTAGAAAAGAGTGGATTGATGAAAATGTTATCTTCTCAATGGAAGATGATTATAAAATTATTTAAAAAAGTATGATTTTTAAAATTGGGGCAAAAAAAGGCTAAGAATTCTAAAATCTATATATAAGAATTCTTTTTTTTGTTAAAAAATCGCGTTCAATTTTGATTTTTTGCTTTTTGACTTATTATTTATTTATTGATACTATGCATTTGAAAGGAGGAAATATGCATAATATAGTTTATTTAATAGGACGTTTAGTTAGTGATCCAGAGCTTAAAAAGACAGATAAAGAAAAAGATTATTCAACTATTACTTTAGCTGTTCAAAGAAGCTTTAAAAATTCGGATGGCATATATGAAACTGACTTTATTAAATGTATTTTATGGAATGGCATAGCACAAAACACACATGAATACTGTAAAAAAGGCGACTTAGTTGGAATTAAAGGAAGAATTCAAGTAAGATCATATGAAGAAAATAATGAAACTAAATATATTACTGAAATTATTGTAGATAAAATAAGCTTTTTAGCAAGTAAAAAGGTTAATGATTAATACTTAGTTAAATAAAGCTACTCCTTTAAAATTATAAATAAAATGTAATTAAATCTATATATGATTTATATATTTAATTAGGTGAAATCATGAAATATTTTAAATTAATAGGAATATTTTCTTTATTAGTTTTTTCTTTTTATTTAACGGATTTTGTTACTGAACTTGCAATTAGTTCTAATCCATTAATGCAAACTATAAAAAGTAATATGGATTCTTACTATGTTAGTAGTGTAAATGCAATAATAGATAATAATACTATAATTCCTGGTATAAAAGGTAAATCAGTAAATGAAATGGAAAGTTTTTTGAATATGAAAGATTTTGCATCTTTTAATAGCAACTATTTAATATATGATTATATAATACCAGAAACTAGTATAGAAAATAATAAAGATAAAATAATTATATCTGGTAATACTACTTTACGACAGATTAGTTTTTTAATTCATAATAATGATAAAGTAATAAAGTATTTAAATGATAATAAAATAAAATATTCTAAGATGATTAATATAAATGATAAATTAGATTATAGTGAAAATATTAATAGTGAAAATGAATTAAAAGACTTTAATGATTTAGATACGTTATTAAAAAAGAAAAATTTAAATAAAAAAATATGTATATTAGATTATTCAAATATAAAATTATGTAAAAATAAGGGATATTATATAGTTAAACCTACTATTAATTTAAATAATAGTAACTTTAATGAAATAATAAATAACTTAGAATTAGGTAGTATTGTTTTAATAGATGATAATTTTTCTTTGGATAATTTTAAATTATTTTTAAAAAAAGTTAATAGTATGGATTTAAAAATTGTCTATTTAAGTGAAATAATACAAGAATAATAATAGACATTTTTTTAATTTATGTTATACTTTACTTATATGATTGGTAGATGATATTTTTGAAGAAAAGAATTATTAGTGCAGCGATTATGCTTGCGATTGTTATACCTTTGTTAATTATAGGAGGAGTTCCTTATAAATTAGCGGTAGGTATATTAGGATGTTTTGCTTATAAAGAACTTATTGATTTAAGAAAGTCTGATAATAAAGAATATCCAAATTTAGTTAAATATATTGGACTGATAGCAGTTATATTTTTAATTTATTGTGGGTTAGAAAAATATGATTTGTTATTAGGTTTATCATTTAAAGTATTATGTGGTGTTGTTCTTGCAATATTTATTCCTGTAGTATTTTATAAGAAAAAATATGCTATAGAAGATGCTTTTACTTTATTAAGTAATGTTTTGTTTTTAGGAATTGGATTTAATTTATTAATTTCTATATATAATTATAATTTTAAATATTTTTTAATGATTATTTTAATAACTACAATGACTGATACTTTTGCTCTTTTTGGAGGAAAGTTAATAGGGAAGCATAAGTTTACTAAAATAAGTCCTAAAAAAACTATAGAAGGTTGTATTGTAGGTTCAGTTGTTGCAACATTTATTGTAACAGTTTACTATGTAAATATAATTAATAGAATAACTAATTTATTTTATATAATAGTTTTAATATTATTTTTAACTATTATAGGGCAAATTGGAGATTTATTCTTTAGTGCAATTAAAAGAGAATATGGTAAAAAAGATTTTTCTAATTTAATACCAGGTCATGGTGGAATATTAGATAGATTAGATAGTATTATTTTTGTAATGCTAGCTTATGTAGTAATAATGAATTTATTATAGGAGGAAAAATGTTAACGTTAATAATTTTGATTTTAATGCTTGGAATTCTTATATTTATACATGAATTTGGGCATTTTATAGCAGCAAAAAAATGCGGTGTATATGTTGATGAGTTTGCATTAGGTATGGGGCCTAAAATATTTCAATTTAAAAGAAAAGGTGATCCAACTTTATATACTTTAAGACTTCTTCCAATTGGTGGATATTGTGCAATGGCTGGAGAAGTAATAGAAGAAACTGAGAAAAAATTAAAGAAAAATCAATATATGTGTAATAAAAAGCCATATCAAAGATTTATAATCTTGATAGCTGGTGTTACAATGAACTTTATTTTAGCATTAGTTTTATTTTTCTTACAAAGTTGTATATGGGGTACTAATGAGCAATTAAGCTATGTTGGAGTTGTAACAGAAAATTCTGCAATAGCGGAAGCAGGAATAGAAGTAGGAGATAGAATTGTAAGTATTAATGGAGTAAAAACTAATACTTGGGATAAGATTCAAGTAGCTTTAGCTTTAAAACAAAAGTCTGATACTTATGAATTTTCTATAGAACATGAAGATGGAACTATTGAAGAATATAAAGTAACTCCTAAAACAGAAAAGCAAGAAGATGGAACAGAAACTAAGGTATTTGGATTTGGAGCTGGAACTGAGTTAAGAAAAGGATTTTTCAATTCTTTGAAGTATGCTTTTGTTAAATTTTATAGTGTAATGAGTAGTATGGGCTTAATTATAATTAAATTAATTACAGGTAAATTAAGTTTAAGTAGTTTAGCAGGTCCTGTTGGAATGTATACAGTAGTAGGTTCAGTTTTTAAAACATCTCAAGTAATTCAAAATTTAATATTCTTAACTGCATATTTATCTGTTAACTTAGGATTTATTAATGTTCTTCCTTTCCCAGCATTTGATGGTGGTAGAATATTATTTGTTATTATTGAGAAGATTAAAGGTAGTCCTGTAAAACCAGAAGTAGAAAATTGGTTCCATACAGTTGGGTTTGTACTTTTGATGTTATTAATGATTGTCGTTACTTACCAAGATATTGTAAGGTTATTTGTAAAATAGCCTTTTTTTTTACAATTTTTATAAAAAACACTTTTCAAAATTAAATTTTATGTTATAATTTATTATAGGTAGGGTATAAATATAAATAGTAATAGGTTTTATATCTTGACTAAGAAAGAAGGATGTTATGAAAAACTTTATGAAAAAGATTGGGGTATTTGGATTAATCCTAGCATTGTTAGCTCCTTATTTTACAATAAATGTAAAAGCTGATGAAAGTGAATGTACATACCATTTAGTAAACTATCTTTTCTTAGACTTTAACTGGTTTGGAGATTTAGGTGAATCAAAGAAAAAGAATACTTCTTGGTTAGAGGGATATACTGATAAAGGTTATACAACATTTGCAAACTTTATTTACAGTATACCTGAAGGTGCAGAAATACTTTCTACTGAAGTAAATAATCTAACAGGTGCAACAGGAAAAGATGTTAGTACAGAAGTTGGTAATTTCTGGACTTTATACAACTTAGTTTATTCAAACGTAGGTAGCGATTTATCGTATGATAATTACTCACTTGATCAAGCATGGAGAGTAAATGGAGAAAAAGGTGGAATATTCGTTATTAATAGTAAAGTTAGCGGTTCTAACTATTCTAGCAAATATTTAACTGACTCTGTATTATTGCATGGTGCATGGGCAAGATTAAGCGAAGATGGAAAACCAATAATAGATGAAGATGGATGGGCTGCAATTTCTAAAGGAGAAGGTAGATCTCGTTCTATACAAACTATATTAGCTAATAAATTATCAGAAAATAGAAAGAATTTGACTGATATAAATGATTTCTTGGTTGAAATTGATCCTGCAACATATATTTCTACAGGAAAGAGTTATAATGATAAATTCTCATTATATGATACTCGTAATAATGCTAATGGTAAAGTTGATTTAACTGCAGAATATTTAAATAACGTTTCTAAGAATTTAGATGCTGCAAATGATAAAGATCAAGTTTGGTTTGATGGAAATGATCCATATGTTCCAATGGCAATTACTCGTAGATTTGGTTCATCAGATTCATCATTAGAAACATTCTTAAATGAAAATAATATAATTTTTGGAGGAACAGACTCAAAAGGTAATTATGTTTATACTAAAAAATCATTAGACACTGATAGTTATGATTTATCAGAAGTTAACGATAGTTATACAGCATGGAAAGCTAGCAAAACAAATGAAGAAGGTAATAAAAAATATTTAAATAACTTAAATTTAAGTGAAGATGTTGATTTCCAAGAAGGACAAAGTTATTGGTGGCCAGCTATATTCAATGTTGAATATAAGACTTGCTATAATGGCGGAAGTGGCGGAATAACTGATCCAGAACAATGGGGAATAACTTATGATTCTGGTGTTAGTGATAATTCTGTTACAAATATTCCAGCTACTCAATATGAAGCTTTAGGAACTGATATTACAATATCTTCTGATAAGCCAAAGAAAAGTGGATATACTTTCAAAGGTTGGTGTACAGATAATAACGGAAAAGGAAAATGTTATAATCCTGGAGACAATTATCCATCACCTGATGAATCTACACTTGTAACGTTAATTGCTTCTTGGGGAAAAACAGGAAGTGCTGATAGTGAAAAAACAGGCGTTATATCTTATGTTATAGGATTCGCTGCTCTTGGAGCTGTCGCTGGTGTTATATATTTAATAAATAAGAAGAAGAATTTATTTAAACAAATATAATATAGAAATTAGTCTACTTAGGTAGACTTTTTTTTAATTATATATTATAATTGATATTAGAATGGAAGGAAGTAATATGAATAAAAATAAATCAATATTAAAACATTGTCCTAATTTCTATAAAATAAAAAATTTTGCATTTGAAGATGGAGATTATATTTCTTTAAAATTAGTTAGTATTTATGAAGATTTTATTTTTTCTATCGATTCAAATGATATTAATGAAGTAAAAAGAGTAGAGAGTTTAGATTCTATTTTATCTAAATATATTGATGATTATAATTTTAGAAAAGAAATTCGTGATGGATTATTAAAAGTTAAAGTTAAAAGAGGCACTAATATAGTTGACGCTATTATAAATAGTATTATTTCTTTATTTGATAAATATGAAGATGGTTATACTAGAAATATTTATTTTGCAAGATGGGTGTAATATATGGATGATATTATAATTGATGAACCTAATGATAAATATTTATTTATAAAAGTATTAATAATACTTTTTATTATTGGTATTTTTATTGGAGCTTTTATATATTATAAAAATTCTAATGTTGTAAAAACTAAAGATATTGTTGTTGAATTAGGTAGTGAATTATCTTATGATGTAACTGATTATTTATCTAAGGGTAAAAATAATGCTAAGAATTGTAAATTATATTTAGATGATGTTGATACTAATACTGTAGGTACTTATACTTATAAAATTAAATTTAGGAAGCATACTAAAAAGGGACGTATTAAAGTAGTAGATACTGTAAAACCAGAAGTTGAACTTGATGAAATTACTATGAGTCCTAATGATACTATTGATGCTGATTTATTGTTATTGAGTTGTAAAGATTTATCTTTACCGTGTAAAGCTACTTTTAAAGACGAAAATATTATTAATAAATTAAAAAAAGTAGGTACTTATCAAGTTGATGTTATAGTTAGTGATTTTTATGGTAATAAGGTTTCTAAGACTGCTACTATAAATGTTAAAAATGATGTAAAACTGTCAAGTAAAAAGTCAAGTGACTTAATATATTTCTCTAATAGTGAAAATGATGATAAAATAGAACATATATTATTTGTTTCTTTTGATGAAGCAATTGAGGAAGATAGTTCTCAATTTAAAGAAACATATAATGATGTTGCTGAAACTGATTTTGAGGCATATGTTAGTGAATCAACTAGCAGTGCTAAAATTTTAGTTGCTTATAATAAATATGGGTATGCTATTGGATTACAAGTTTTAATAACTTATCCAGATGGTAGAACGACTTTATTAGAAAATAGGTGAAGTATATGAAGAAAAAAACAAAATCCAAAAAGAAAAGTAATTTAATATTTAGAATTATTGCTGTTATATTAATTTTATGTGCTATAGCAGCTAGTGGTTTTATTATTTATTTTGAGGTTTTACCTATTAATTATCTTTCTTTATTTATAATAGGTGTAGGATTATTAGTTTTTTTCTTTTCTTTAATTTTAATGAATAAAAGGTTAAAAAAATGGATTAAGACTATTGTTTCTATACCAAGTTTTGCTTTAATTTTCATTTTTTTACTTATATGTTTTTATTCTTTAGGAACTAATAGTTTTTTTGAAGATATTTTTGATTTAGGATTTAGACATGATTCTTATTCTGTATATGTTTTAGAAAGTTCTCAATATGAAAGTATTAATGAACTTAATTCTAAAAGAATAGGTATGTCTGAAAAGAGTAATGAAGTTGGTAGTAAAGCTTTAGATAAGATTTCATCTAAGATAGAATTTAATAAAATTGATTATGAAAATGTTATTGATTCAATAGAAGGATTAAATGAAAATAAAGTAGAAGCTATTGTAGCTCTTGATTCTAATATAGATATTTTAAAAGAAGAAGATGAAGATTATAATAATTTAAAATCAATATATACATTTACTATTACTTCTAAAGTAGATACCGTATCTTCAAGTATTAATGTAGATAAAGAAAATTTTGTTGTTTATTTAAGTGGTATAGATGTAAATGGTAAGGTTGCAACAAAAGCTAAAAGTGACGTTAATATTATTGTTGCGGTAAATCCTTCTAAGAAAAAAATGTTGATGCTTAATACTCCACGTGATTATTATGTTAAATTGCCTACTAAGAATGCTATGGATAAACTTACTCATGCTGGTGTTTATGGTATAGAAGAGTCTATGGGTGCTCTTGAAAATTTATATGATATAGATATAAATTATTATGCTAGAATTAACTTTACTTCTTTTATAAATATAGTAGAAGAGTTAGATGGTATTGAAGTTGATGTACCTGTATCATTTTGTGAACAAACATCATCTAGAACAAGTGATAGAAAGATTTGTTTAAAAAAAGGCCTTCAAACATTAAATGGTGAACAAGCTTTAGCACTAGCAAGAACTAGACATACTTTAGCAGGTGGAGATAGATCTAGAATTGAAAATCAATTATTACTATTAAGAGCAATATTTGATAAGATTATGTCTCCTAGTATTATTGTTAAATATAATGATTTATTAAGTAGTTTATCTAAATCAGTTGTTACTAATATAAAAGAAAAAGATATTACTAAATTAATAAAAAAACAAATTAAAGATAACGATGAATGGAGTATTGAAACATTTACAGTAGATGGTTCTGATGGTTCTAATATTACATATTCAACAGGAAGAGCAAAAGCTTATGTTATGATTCCTGATGAAAAGACTGTAATGGAAGCTAAAATAAAGTTAGATAAAATTTTAGAAACTAATAAATATAAAGATGTTGCAACAGGAGAATAATTTCTCCTGTTTTATAAATTATTGAAAAAGTATTTCTTTTTTTATATAATGTTTTTATTAATGGAGGTTGTTATGAATCTTATAAATTATTTAGAAAGCGAATTTAAGAAGATATTAAATAAATTAGGTTATGATGATGAAGTTATGTTTTTAGTATCTAATAGACCAGATTTAGGAGAATATCAATATAATGGATGTATGAAGTTAGCAAGTATTTATAAAAAAAGTCCAATTGATATTGCAAATGAAATTGTTAAAGAACTAACTAATACAAATTATTTTAAAAATATAAATATAGCAGGTCCAGGATTTATTAATGTTACTTTAGAAGATGACATTCTTATTAAATATATGAATGATATGATTAATGATTTTGATATAAATGGATATAAAGTAGATAAAAAGACTATATTTTTAGATTATGGTGGTGCTAATATTGCAAAAGAATTACATGTTGGGCATTTACGTTCAGCTAATATTGGTGAAGCCCTAAAACGATTATTAAATGATTGTGGTATAAAAACTATAAGTGATGTTCATTTAGGAGATTGGGGAACTCCTATGGGACTTGTAATGAATGAAATAAAAAAAATGTATCCAGATTTACCTTATTTTGATGAAAATTATGAAGGAGAATATCCTAAAGAATCACCTGTTTCTGAAAGTGATTTAGCAGTAATATATCCTAAAGCTAGTCAAAAGAAAAAAGAAAGTGTTGAATACGCAGAAGAAGCAAGAGAATTAACTAAGAAATTGCAAGATGGAGATAAAGGTTTAAGAGCTTTATGGCGTCATATTGTAAATACAAGTAGCAATGATATAAAAAGAGTATATGAAAAATTAGGCACTAGTTTTGATTTATGGCTAGGAGAAAGTGATGCAGATCCATATATAGATACTGTAATTAATTTATTAAATGAAAAAAATCTAACTAGAATATCTAATGGAGCTTTAATAATGGACGTTCAAGAAAATGACGATAAAATTGAAGTGCCACCTGTTCTTTTAAAGAAAACAGATGGAGGAGTATTATATGCATCAACTGAAATGGCAACATTATATGATAGAATGAATAAATTTAATCCAGATGAATTATGGTATTTAACAGATAATAGACAAGAATTACATTTTACTCAAGTATTTAGAGCAGCTAGAAAATCAGGATTAGTTACTGATAAAACTGAATTAATATTTTTAGGATTTGGAACCATGAATGGTCCAGATGGAAAGCCATTTAAAACTCGTGATGGTGGAGTAATGTCATTAAAGTCTTTAATAGAGTTAGTTAAAAAAGAGACTATTAAAAAAATTAATGATAATATAGAAGATAAAGATAAATTAGCTGAAGAAATTGCAATTGCAACAATAAAGTATGCAGATTTATTACCATATAGAGGTAGTGATTATGTATTTGATCCTGTTAAATTCAGTGATTTAAATGGAAAAACAGCACCATATCTTTTATATAGTACTGTTAGAATGAAAAGTTTATTAAAAAAAGCTAAAGAAGAAAATTTAGATTATATTAAATATAATACTATTAATAACGAACTAGAAAGAAAAGTAATACTAACATTATTAGAAGTACCTAGTATTTTAAAAAATTCTTTAAAAACTAAAAGTTTAAATGAAATAGCAGAATATTTATATAAATTAACTAATAATTATAATAATTTTTATTCATCTTATAGAGTATTAACTGAAGAGGATAAATTAGTTAGAGAATCATGGTTAACTTTAACTGATTTAGTATTAAAAACTAATATAAAATTATTAAATATATTAAGTATTAATGTTCCTGATAAAATATAGGTTGTTATGTTAAGTTTAGGTATTATCATTGTAAATATTATTTTATAGATTCATATGATAAAGAAGCTAGAGGCAAGTTTGTTAAAGAAAATCAAACATCAAATATATTATTTATAAATGTTGATACTTATAGTAATATTCTAAATAATATCGAACTTGATATTTTTGATGAAGAAGATAATATAGTTGTAAGTACAAGACAAATAATTGGAAGTGATTCTTATGAGAAAACTTTTGTAGATAATTTAACAATAGATTTCATGGGAAAATATGTTTATGAAGGTACGTATTATTTATATGTAAGTACATATAATGATTTTGATAATATAAATAAAATTAGCAATGGAATAAAAATAGAAGTTGATAAAAGAAAAGTAATAAACTATGAAGTTATGGATTAAATTTATTTAAATCAATTATATCATTTACTTTTAAATTTATAGATGAATTAGAAGGAAGTTCTAATATATTAGACTTCTTTTTTGTATGATAAATTAATACTTTATTTTTTTTAACATCTCTATTAATAAATAAAATTCTATTTTCTTGATCAAGTAATAGCACATCAATGTTTTCTTTCATAAAATAAGTATGGATACTTTTACAATTTTTTATTAAAAGTCCATAATTTATATTCTTTTTTCCCATTAAGCCTATTAATTTATCTTTAAACGTATTTGCAACTATTATTTTCAAATATATCACCAAATATATTATATGATAAAATTTAAAAGTTTAAAAATACTTTTAATAATTCATTAAAAATTCATAAAAAAATAGTAATTTTTAATAGACTTATTTTATAATTTGTTATATTATATAAATGTTTGTTTAAGGAGTAAAAAATATGAAACAGTTTATTAGTAAAGACATTATAAAAAATTTTTTAATTAATTTTGTTTTATTATTAATATTAGAATTAATATTTAAAATAGTTAATTTTTTTCCTATATTTGATTGGTCTACTTTAAGAATATTATTAAGTAATATTTTTATTAGTTTCTTAGTAGCTTCTATAGAATATTTTTTTCCAAAAATATTAACTAAAATTATAAATATATTTATAATTTCGTTAATTTCTATATATGCTTTAGCGCAATCAGGTTTTAATAACTTTATTGGAGTTTATATGTCACTTGGTACTAGCAGTCAGTTTGGTGCAGTAGTTGACTATATAAAAGAGTTTATTTTTAGTTTTAGATGGTATTATTATTTTAATTTAATTCCTATTTTATTAATTAGTTTATATTATATATTTTTAGATAAAAAAGTAATTAATAAATATGATATTAAAGAAAAAGAGCCTCTTCCTAAAAAGAAATTAACAGAATGTATTTTAATAGCGGTTGCTTTTTTAATAATAGTATCAGGGTCTTATATTTCTACATTATATATACCATTTATGCAAAATAAAATGCAATCAATATCTAATAAAGAATTATTTAAAAATCCTAGTGTTCCAAGTATATCTATTAAAGAATTTGGTATAAGTTTATTTGGAGTATTAGATGTTAGAAATTTCTTATTTCCGAAAGAAGAAATAGAAAATTATGTATTTGAAAATGAAAAAAATAAAACAACTAATAATAATAGTAGAGTATTTGATGATACTAATTGGAATACTATTATAGAAAATGAAAAAGATAAAAATTTAAATACATTGAATAATTATTTTATAAATAATGATATTACTGAAACTAATTCTTATACAGGATTATTTAAAGATAAAAATTTAATTGTAATAATGATGGAAAGTGTAAATGATATATTTATAAATGAAGAAATGTATCCTAATTTTTATAAATTATATAATGAAGGATGGCATTGGGAAAATAACTATAGTCCAAGAAATTCATGTTCTACAGGAAATAATGAAATGAGTGGTATGATAGGACTTTATTCTATATATAATACTTGTACTGCTAATAAATATAAGAAGAATAAATATTTTGAAAGTATATTTAATTTATTTACTAATAAAGGATATAAAACATTTAGTGCACATGATTATTTAGAACATTATTATTATAGAAATACAATTCATACTAATATGGGTAGTGGACGTTATTACGGAGTAGAAGATTTAGGTATAAAATACTCTAGTGAATATAAAAATTGGGCAAGTGATGAAGACTTCTTAGAAAAAGTTGTAGATATATTAAAAGATTATAAAGGTGATAAATTTATGACTTGGTTAACTACAGTAAGTTCTCATCAACCATATAGTGTTTCATCAACTGAAGGAGATAAATATTTATCATTGTTTGATGATTTAGATGTAAAAAAAGAAATGAAAAGATATATGTCTAAATTAAAGATATTAGATAATGGACTAGGTATTTTATTAGATGGATTAGAAGATTTAGGTATACTTGATGATACAGTAATATTATTATTTGGTGATCATTATCCATATGGTTTATCTAAGAATTTAATAAATACTGTATTAGATTATGATGTAAGTGAAGATTATGAAGCTGAAAGAGTTCCTTTTGTAATTTATAATCCTGATCTTGATAGCAAAGTATATGATGAATTTACTTCATATGTAAATATAGTACCAACAGTCGCTAATTTATTTGATTTAAATTATGATCCAAGATTATATGTTGGAACAGATATTTTAAGTGATGATTATAAATCATTAGTAGTTTTTGCTGATGGATCTTGGAGAAATGATATTGCATATTATAATGCTTCAAAAGGTAAAATAAAATATTATACTGATAAAGAATATAGTGTAGATGAAATAAAAGAAATTAATGAAGTTATTGAAAATAAAATGAATATGAGTAGTCTTGCTATTAAAAATAATTATTTTAATTATTTATATAATAAATTAAATGAGTTAAATACAACTACTAATGAATCTTAATCTTTTTAAATTGAATAATAACATAATATATGTTATTATTTTAATAGATTAGGAGAATAAAAATGGATAAGTTGGATAACGTGAAAAAGATTAAGTTAATTATTGTTATTATTATAATTATACTTATATTAATATTTTTAGGTTTTGTTTTATATAGCAAAATGGAAAGTGACAAAACTATAGATAATAATATTAATAATACAAATAATACTACTAAAGAAGATAATAATATAAGTACTACAAATGAAGTAACTAATAATAATAATCAAATAAAAAAATTTAAAGATTATCCATTAAAAAGTGATAAAACTGCAATAATAGCAGGAGAGTTAAATGATTTATTAGATTCAAATGATAAAAGTAAAATAAATCTTTCTCAAAATTATAAAGATATAGATATAAAAGTCGCTGATGTAGATTTAATATTTAATTGTGTTGAATTTGGAACAACTGATGCTAATATATGTGTTAAATCAACAATATCATTAAATGATAAAGCTATATATGAATATGATATATATTCATCTAATCCATATATTATAGTTAATGATCAATATATAGTAATAACATCTAAACAATCATTTTTAGGTACTATGCAAATATTAAATAAAAATGGAGATAAGTTATTTGAGTTAGAGATAGTTAATTCTTATAGAGCGACTTATGATGGAAATAATATTAGATTAAATCCAAATATAAAAGATAATATTTTATATTTTGCAACTTATAAAGATTCTGGTAAGTTATCATTTAATTGTATTGATTTATTATCAGGTACGTTTGAAGTAAATAGTATAGAAAATTTTGTAGGATATATTGGAGAATTTTAAAAAGACATTAATTATGTCTTTTTTTACGGTCTTTTAAATCTTTTAATTTATCTCTTATATTTCTTACTTTAATATATAAACTATATGAATTTATAAATAATAATTTAAAAGTAGCAAAACTATATTTTTTCTTTATAGATATATATCCTGGATATATAATAAGAATCTTTTTAGAAAAATATTTTTTATTATATTCTTTAAATATATTTTGAATATCTTTATTATTAATTATTTCATTATACTTTATTTTAGCTTTATCTTTATCTCCTAAATATAAATAATGTAATGCAGGTAATAAAAGAGATATAAATAAAGAACTACTAATACCTTTATAAGATGAACCTAATTTAGAAATAATTGATTTATATAAATCAATAAAAGCTTTAACATTTCTATCAAAATATTTATAATTTTTAGAACCACCTAAATTATTATAATAGTTATAAGTAATAGCATCACTAAAATATATAGATTTAGCATGTTTAACTAAATTAATATAATAATCAATATCTTGATGAACAAATAATAATTCATTAAATGTAATATTATTCTTTATTAATAAATCTTTTTTTATTAATAATAACCATAAATAACAACCAATCTTTTGATTAATTATATCATCATATAATATTTTTCTATTATTTCTATTTAAAACTAATAATTCATTATTTTTATAAGTTTTCGCTATATAAGTAGCATGAGTATCAATTCTATTATAATTTGTTCTAACAATATCAGAATTAAACTGAATCATTAAATTAAGCATAGTTTCTAAAGCATTAGGTTCTAAAAAATCATCAGAATCAATAAAAGTAATATATTTACCCTTAGAATGTTTAATACCAACATTACGAGCAATAGAAACACCTTCATTAACTTTATCAATAACAACAACTCTAATATCTTTATTTTTATAATCATTTAAAATAGATAAAGAATTATCAGTAGAACCATCATTAATTAAAATAATTTCAAAATTATCAATAGTTTGATTTAAAATACTATCAATACAAGAAGAAATATATTTTTCTGCATTATATACAGGTATTATTATAGATATTAAGTTCTTCATCTAATCACCAATAAATATT
>CANRPF010000010.1 GCA_947632375.1 uncultured Bacilli bacterium | reverse complement strand
TTCTTAAAGAATATATAAAGAAGAACATATAAAAAAGCGTTTTTAGTAATTCCCCCAGACCCCCATTTCATTTTTTTTAAGCACAAAAAAAAGACGTTATCTATAATAACGTCGTCTTGGTTTTGGAGCATGACAGTGTGATAAATAAACAGCACGTCTTGCCCCTTTTGTATTACCATATTTTTTTGTAAATGCTGGCTGTGCAGCCATACAAATTAATGCTCCTAACATATTGCTATTACCTCCTTTTTCTATATTGTAGCAAAAATTTTTGTAAAAGTCAATAAAAATGTTTGACTTTTTTTAATTTGTATGATAAATTAGTTTTAAGATAGGAAGGAGGAGGGTATATATAAAAGCGAATTATGATATGCTTAGGACTTTGAAAAATATTAGTGAAGATAACTTTACTATCCACTATTATTTAAAAAGTCATTTAGGGGGAAAGAGTGATATACTGATAATCTGTAGGAATAATAGAACTGTTAAAAGTGCTATTAAGAGTTTGGCAGAAAATCATTTAGGTGAATGTGAGGTTAAGAGTGACAGTATATTGTTCGATAATGGTACAAGAGTTATCTTTAGACCAGTAAGTAAACTTGATAAATTAGACGGATATAGATTTAAAGAATACTATTTTGAAGAAGACTACGTTTTATAAACGTCGTGTCAACTATGTCTTATAGACAGGCGTGTCAACTACGTGTTATAACGTCGTTACTGTATTATTATGTGCAATTGTTTCAGATTTAAAACAAAGGTAGGTGAAAAAAGTGAGAGATGTTGCAATTATAGACATTGATAAGTATGACGAAATGAAAGAAGAATGCAGACAGCTAGAAGAAGTGAGAGATTGCTTTGAAGGTGTTGGTATTGGTATAGACTTTTATCTGGACTTGAAGAGATTATGTGATGTTCTTGATATGAATTATGAACATTTAAATATTGAGTGGGAGGAAAATAATGAATAGTAATTTAGTAAACTGGGTGTGCTACAGTTATAATGAAATTAAAGAGATATTAGAAAATCCTTATAGTTATGCTATATATGGTTTTCTTGATAAGTGGTTCGATTTGGATATTTCAGAGGGGTTATTTTACGGTGAGGGAAGTGAAATAAGACCAGGACAGTATTGGTTATGTAATGTTGATAAAGATTATGCTTATACTGTAAATAGTATAGAAGAAATAGAAGAAAGGAAGAGTTTTGATAATGACAGAGTATTTAGTTAAGGTTACAACCTCTAGCAGATGTTGGGTTGAGGCAGAAAATGCAGATGTTGCAAAAGAGATAGCAAGAGATATGTTTGATAGTGACGACGTTGATGTTAAAAAGGTAGATATAGTTGATAGTAGAATACCAGAACATGACGACGATTATCTTGCATACTTAGACGATTTAGAGGAGGAAGAAGAGTATGACTAGATTTTATTATGACAAAGATTTTTATAGTTTTGAGAATGGGTATAGACTTGAAGATAATGAGGTACAAAAAATGGTTGACGACGTCACTAAAAGATGTGAAGAGAGTTATCGTAAGGATATATGTGACAGCTATTTTATTGCAACTGGGGATACAATAGTCTTTGGATATGTATGGGAAGACGAAATCAGTATATTTGTATGTAGAGGATATAAAGAAGCAACAGCTATTGAAAATGAATACGGGGATTTAAAAAAGGTTGATTATGGTTATGATTATGAAGAGGAGGAAAGAGAAGCGGAACGTGCAACTCTTGAAAACTGTGATAAAAATGAACTTATTGATATGATACTTGACTTAAAAGAGTCCGTAAACTAAGAAAATTATGAAAATTTTGATAATTTTAGCTGCATTTTTGGCGTTTTCTGTTAAAAATGACGCTATTTCAAGCAAAAATGATGTAAAAGTAAAGAAAAATGGGGTAAAAGTGGTTGAAAAACACGAAAAAGAGGTGAAAAACAACAATGTCTGTATCGAGAAGAGCGAAATCGAGAAAAAAGAAGAACCTAAGGAAGATAATGAAGTGGGGACAGGAGCCGTTGTTCCTGAAATACAGGAAGAACAAACACAAACTGAAAAACAATATAGATTAACGTCTTATTATCCTGGCGAGTCGAGTGATTGTACAGGGTCGGGGATATGTAGTTATAATTTTGATATTAATGATAAAGGGTGGTACTTATATGACGGTAAAATAGTCCTTGCTGCTGCTACTACGTATTTACAGAGCAGTTTTGGCTTTGTTGAGGGTAAAGATTATTATAAATATTATGAAGAAGTTGATGTTACTATTGACGGTGTGGTTTATAGGGGCGTTATACTTGACAGTTGTGGGGCTTGTATGAAAGTTGAACACGAAGAAAGATTAGACTTGTTTGTTAGTAGTGCTAATAATGTTATTGATAAGGGTTATGGTGGAAATAATCCTGTAATGGTAAGAAAGGTGGAATAAAAATGACAATAAAAGAAATATTAGAAAAAAAGAATAAAGGAGAACTTGAAGACGGTTATAGATTTTGTTATGACGGCGAAGAGTTCATATATGATAAATATATTAATAGAATTATAATAGATAACGACGAAGATACTACTTTAGAAGATTATATTGGTCTTTGTGACGAGGTCGAAGATTATTATGAGACAATGCCTTATGGTGACGAATATACTATTGAGGTGCCTATATCAGAATACAAAGAGTTATTAGAATATAAATATGAATATCTTAAAATGAAAGAAAAAGAAGACGAGGGTGATGTTTGTAATATTACTATTAACTGCCCTGGTGGACAACTTGAAAACCCAAAACCACAATATCCAAATATCACTTATAGCAAATATGATACAACAGAAGGAGGTATTATCTGTGATTAAAGTTTTGAGTATTGCTTATGGTTGGTTGGTGTTTGAGATAACAGACGGTGTTCATAGTATGAAATTTCAAGATAGTTACTTAGACGATTTTGTAGAAGAGATAGACTATCTACTTGAATTTGATTTTAATGATACTGAAATTGATAGTAAGGCTATTGTCTTAGACGGTGAAGGTGTTAATTTATATTTAGTATCTTTTAAGGATATGTTAGAGGATAATTTTTATATCACATGGAAAAGGAACGACGAATATCCTGTAACAATGAGTTTTAATTATGAGGAATTTGTTAAAGAGTGGAAAAAGACAAAAGAATTAATAAAAGACGATTACAAAAAACATTTTTTAATGGAAGATGAAGACGATTATGACGAATAAGATAATAAAGTTTTTAGTAGCGGTGATTGTCGTATTAATTATTAATATTGTCTTATTTCCTTTACAAATGAATATAGTCGTAACTTTTGTACCAGAAAGGTTCACATTATATGGCTATATTGGAATTGTTGTATTTACAAATGTGGTACTAAGTGCCATATATTTAGAGGTGATTAATTATGAATTATGAAATAACTATATCCCCAAATTATGTAAATAGTTGGGGTATAACAGAAGCAATAAGAGAATTATTGCAAAACGCTATAGACGGGGAAAAGTGTGGATATGAAAAAGAAATTAGTTATGGGGGAGGTACTTTACATATTGCCAATAAAGGAATATCTTTGCTTGCTAAGGACTTAATATTAGGGTGTTCTAGTAAAGACGAAGAAGGAAATTTTATTGGCAAATATGGTGAAGGATTTAAACTAGCTTTAGTTGTATTGCTTAGAAAAGGATACAAGATTGAAATTAATAATAAAGATAAGATATGGATACCTTCTTTTAAAGTTAGTGATAAGTTTAATACACAAGTATTAAATATCGAAGAAAAAGACGGTGGCGACGGAGAGAATTTATCTTTTGATATAAGTACAATAAATGAAAATCTTTATGAGATGTTACTTGATTACTTCCCTTGTATTAATGATAATTATGGTAAAGTTATGAATACTGAAAAAGGACAGATATTATTTGACAAGAGATTTAAAGGAAAGATGTTTGTCGAAGGGTTGTATATTCAAACTGACGAAAACTTTCAACGTGGATATAATTTTTCTTCTGACGTTGTTGAACTTGATAGAGATAGAAGAGCAATAAATTATTATGAACTTAGGGCGTTGACGGCAGCGTCTGTTGTTACAGCAGAAGAGTGTAGCACAGAGATATTTGACGATATTGCTAAGAGTTATGTTGATGTAAGAGATATACAAGAAGTAATAGACGAGGCTAGTAATAGTTTCTTGGAAGAATATAGAGATAAGTTTTATGAAAAGAATGATTTGGAAGAAAACACTTTGGTTGCTACTGATACTGTTATGAGACAATTGGAACAAATGGATATAGATGTTCCTGTAGTTGAAGGTAGTGAGATAACAAGTTATATTATTGCTAAAGCCAATGATAAGTTAGGTTTGATAGAAGAGGCACAAGAAGAAGCTCAAAGCAAAAGTCAAAGAGAACTTGCTTTTGAATATTTGGAAGATTCAAAGTTTTTAAAATTAAAACGTTGGATTGACACATATGGTCTGTTTGTTACACAAGAAGGTAAAGAAAAATTTAATAGTATTTTAACTGGATTAGAGCCAACTTATTATTGGGTTATAAAGCAATACGTTCCAGAAAATTGTAAATTTACCAATAGAGAAATAGAAGAGTTAAAAGAGGTTTTATTAAATGATAAGGAAGAAGAGATGTAAACACCCTAGACTTTTTCGTAGGTTGTATAGTACAACAGATAATGGAGACTACATTACAGAATATTTTTATTGTAAGAAATGCAAAAGAGCTTTTGTAAGTATTACACATAATATGCTTAGTGACGAAGAAGATAGGTTTAAGAAAAAAGGAATAAAGAGTTTAAAGAATATTTGCAAATTTATTCCTAAAGACAAATTTTAAGGAGGACAGTATGGAAGATTTAAAACAACTTAAAGAAGAAAATGAAATATTACGAGAGCGTCTATATTCTGTTGCTGAATATATAGCAAATAATATTGTTTGTGGTACAGACGGCGAATATGTATGGGACGAGGTTGTTCTTATAGACGACGAGATAAGAGAATTATTTGCACTTATGAATATTTATGAATAGGTGGTGAATATAATGAAATACGATTATATTGAATGTGGTGATTGTTTGGAATTGATAAAACAAATACCAGACAAAAGTATTGACTGTATCATTACAAGTCCACCATATTGGAAAGGTTTTGAGTATGAGGCATACTTTAATTCATATAAACAATACCTAGACTGGTGCGAGATATGGTTAAGAGAGTGTAAGAGGGTTTTAAAACCTAATGGAACTTTTTACTTAAATGTTATTAATGATAGTGAGATAACTATTAGAGCATTCGAGTTAATGGAACTTGCAACCAGGAAGGTTATGTTTAAGTTGCATGATACTATTATTTGGTATAGATATAATCAACAGCCTGCAAACACTACGAGACAACTTACAAATCAATGTGAATATATTTTTATGTTAAGACATACATCAACAGGTATTGAGTTAGATAAAAAGAGTGTTTATGAAAAACACCCAGATGTATTTAAAACTAAGAACGTGGGTAATGTATGGGAAATACCTTTTAACTCTGGTAAACAAAATAAAAATAATTTTGGAAGAAAAGAGACTAAATCTAAATGGGGTCATAGCGGATTTCCTATTGAGCTCCCTGAAATATGTATCTTGTTAAGTACAAAAGAAGGTGATGTCGTTTTAGACCCATTCTTAGGGAGTGGTACAACAGCGGTAGCCTGTGTTAATACTAGCAGACACTATATAGGTTTTGAGATAGTACCTGATTATGTAGAGATAGCAAAAAACAGAATAGAAGAGAAAGAGAGTATTTAGTATGAAGGTAGACTATATGAAATGCGGTGATTGTGTAGATTTAATGAAGGATATACCAGATAATTCAATAGATTTGACGGTAACATCTCCACCTTATGATAATTTAAGAAAATATGAAAATGATAATTTTCTAACATTAGAAAAATGTAAGTGTATAGCCGAAGAATTATTACGTATAACAAAAGAGGGAGGTACAGTTGTTTGGGTAGTAAGTGATAGAGTTCGTAATGGAAATGAAAGTGGAACGTCTTTTTCACAAGCATTATTATTTAAAGAAGTAGGGTGGAGATTAAAAGACACTATGATTTACATAAAGAAAGGTGGAATAAACGCTGGTGCTTTAGACTCGTATCAACAAAAATTTGAGTATATGTTTGTTTTTACAAAAGGAAAACAAAAGACGCATAATTTAATTAAAGACAGAAAGAATAAATATGTAGAAGACAGGAAAAAATTAAAAAGACAAAAAGACGGTACTTATAAAGAACAGCATTTTAAAGCAGAAGAGTTTGGGGTACGTTACAATTATTGGATTTATGATACAGGTAGTGGAAAATCTACTAAAGATAAAATTGCGTTTCAACACCCCGCTATATTTCCAGAGCAACTTGCTAAAGACCATATAATCAGTTGGAGCAATGAAGGAGACGTTGTCTTGGATATTTTTATGGGTAGTGGAACTACTTGTAAAATGGCAAAACTTATGAA
The DNA here is from genome assembly GCA_947632375.1 of uncultured Bacilli bacterium. GTDB lineage: Bacteria > Bacillota_I > Bacilli_A > RF39 > UBA660 > UMGS1124. The sequence goes on along the minus strand of CANRPF010000010.1, from coordinate 39,462 downwards.
TAGACATTATATAGGGTTTGAAATAGTTCCAGAATATGTTAAAATAGCAAGAGAGCGATTGGGAGGTTTAGATTTGAATGAGTAAATTTAAAGACAAATGTGACAACTGTGGCAAATGGTCTTATGACTGCAAAGGTTATAATGGTAAAGTGCTATGTCCAGAATGTTTAGAAAAAGAAAAAACGAGTTAATTACTCGTCTTTTTTATTCTTCCACTCTATTAGTAAATCTCTCATTCTTTTTGACGGAACATATACAGTTATTGGTTTGTTATCTCTTATTGCACTTCTATAAATAAATTGTAACATCTCTGATAAAGCGTACTGTTTCTCGTCAACTGTTATACCGTGAGACTCAAAGAAGTGTTTTAAGCATGGTCGCATATATTTATTTACAGCATATACAACAGTGGTACATTCTCTGTAATCGTTTGTTGCTCTTGCATTAGAAGGGGCAAAATTTCTAATGTAACCTTTGCCTTCTATTTTATTTTTATAACCTTTGAACGTAGTCCATAATCTTTCTTTCTGTGGAACTTTAATTTTGTGTATAAAGAAATTTGTTACATTATTTTTTAATTGGGTAATTAAGATATTGTTCCTATTTCTGTAGAACCAAGATTTAGATATAGAGCCATTTCCGTCACCTATAGCATTTAACTTATCGTCGTCTAATATAGTTATTAGATTTTTTTGTTCTTCATAGTTGTAATGTTGTGGTTCTGTTGTTAATTGAAAATCTTTAACGTACAGATTTTTAATTTTGACATTATGATAATCATAATAACCTTTTTGACCGTTAAACATATAAGTCAATAGATACACGTTATCAAACGCTTCAAACATAGATATTGGAAACACCCAAACTAAAGATACAATCTCACCTAGACTAGACCTATAAACTTGAACACCACCCATTTCAATCATATTTTTGTAATCTTCAAATCTACCTTCATATTCAGTTGCTACCCATGCTAAGTTATCGTCTTTTGTTGTTACTGTGTATTTTTCTAAAACAGTTTTTAAATCGTCTTTTGATATTTCTATTTCTTTGATTACATCAGCACACTCGTCTATAATTAGAGTATAGCCTTTAAATTTAGATAGCTCCAAAGTCTCTTCTGTTAATTTTTTAAACAAAGCGTGTGTTGACACTATATTTTCTCCGTCTTCTATTAATTTAACTATACTATCTGTTTTTGTTGGTTTAATTTCTGGTTCTTTAAAATGTTTTTGTTTACACTCGGTTTTTATTCTTGATACTTCTGTTAGTAGCGGCGTTATATAGATAAATCTATCTTCGTCACTACTTTGATTTATAAAGTTTATCATTGCTGTTGTTTTACCTACGCCACAGCCAGCGTCTACAATATTAAGTTCTAATTCTTTTTTCATGTTTATATTATCTCACCTTCTCTAATCCACTTTTTGATTTCTTTTAATATTTCTTCGTCTTTATCTTCATGTAAAGCGAATAGTAAGTTTAATCCACCATTATTATAGATAAATTGTAATTTTTTGTTTTGACATTTAAAGTCTCTACCAGAACATTGTTTGCATTTAGCAGAAAAACCAGTTTTGTTCTCAATGAAATAATTTTTAGTTAATGGATAATAATAGCCACAGCCTTCACATCTCTTCCATAATGTATCATGTTTGATACTTGTATCCCTTGTTATACATAATATACTCCACACATCATAATTTGATATATCTGGTGTATAACTTAAATATATAGGATTTTCTTCGTCTGTGTTAGGAACGCCAAAAAAGTTTTTTGCTGCTGCAAGAATTTTTTGTAATCTATTTGTAGTTCTTGGTGTTGTTGGTTTAACCTTTTGTTTTGACAGCAACATATACATTCCTTCTGTGTTTATAAACCATGCTTTGTTTGTTTCATTGTTTACCCCTATTGGTTGATATTCTAATACCCTCATATGTATATTATATCTCTCGTCGTCTCTGTATGTAGACAAATTTAATCTTTTGAATAATATAGTTTTAAAGAAATATTGCATTGGATACCAATATTCTCCGTCTTCGTCTTTAAGACGTATTTGTTTTATTCCACAGATATAATAAATTTCTTGTTCCATACCTTATCACCCATGCTTATTTTATCATACTTTTATTATTTTGTCAATAATTCGGTTGACTTTTTATTATTTTTTTGATATAATACCATTATAGTAAGATAGAGCAGAAGGGAGGTACATGATATGACTATCTTTATAGACTTTGATAATACTGTTGTTGAAAGTAATAAAAGAATTATCGAAATGATAAATGACAAATACGGTTTAAGTAAAACCGAGGAAGATTTGAAAGATTATAATTTTCAGTCTATATATCCAATATCTGTAAAAGAAAAGATAGATATGTTTGAAAGTGATAGTTTTTATGATAATTTAGATTTTAAACCTGGATTTGAAAATTTTATAAAAAACTATGCGTCAGACTTTGAAATAGTTTTTGTTAGTAATGGTACAACTAAAAATAACAAAAAGAAAAAAGAATGGTTAAAGACAATGTTACCTTATCAAAATTGGAACTTTGATTTTATTGGTATAGGTGAAGACAATAGTTTTTTAAATAAAAGTAGAGTTGATATGAGTGGGGCTATTCAAATAGACGATTGTTTTGATTGTTTATTGACAAATGCTTCGATTAAAGTTTTGTATAAAGATTTTAATAATTTTAAGTGGCAACAGCCGTCAAAAGCAGAAGATTATTTAATGGTCAATACTTGGGAAGAGATTGGCTCTATATTAGATTTTTATAAAGAATATGACTGTGATACATTAACAAAGAAGTAAAGGAGTGATTTCTCTTGAAGGTTTTGCAAAATTTATATTATGTTTACAAAATACCGTCTGACAGAATAGAGAGCTTAAATACATATACTTTTAAAGAGGCTTCAAGAGACGGGTGCGTAGTATCCATAGGTGATAATCTTGTTTTAGCAAAAATAAGAGAATACTATGGAGAAATGGGAGACCATATAGCATTATATAATAAAGTACAGGAAATAAGAAAACAAATGAAAGATATAAAGAAATTACCTACAACCCAAGAAAACATAGACAAGATACAAGGTTTGCAACAAAAGTTAAATAATATGTTGTTTGTTAGTGATATAGTCAACATCAAAGTAATAACAAAAAAAGATTATAGAAGAATAGCAAGAGACGGATTTGACTTAAATGGTAAACATTATGTTAGATTTATGGTTGGTTCTGGACAAATGAGAAGAAACACAGTAAGTTTTATAAATGAAGATTTATATGATTATATGCAAGAACATTTAATGTGTGGTCTTGATAAAAAAATAAAGAATATAAATCTTGCTAAACTTAGTGCTTATTTTGCTTTGTCTTTTTCGTCTGTGTTATGGGTTAGAGAACCTAGAGTATGTGTTATTGAAGATTTTGATACTATGGTACTTAACCAAAAATTAAATCATATCTATAAAGACGAAAATGGTAAAAACCAAGTTGAAATAAGATACCAAGATATAAAACTTAATAGTGCAGACGGTCAAGGAATAATAAGTCCAGAAATGGCAGAGTTGTGGGCTAGTGATATGCACTTAAATTATGTTCCTTGTTCTTTTGTTGTAAGAACAGCCTTTATAAAAGGTAATCTTGTAACATTTGATTTTAAAGAATATGCAAAAGAAAATGGTATAACGAAAATTAAAGATAAGTATGGTACGGAATATAATATAAACGATATAGATGTTTTATTGTCTGAATCTCAATTTAAAATGGCTAAATACTATTCAGCATGGGAAGGCTATCTTAGTTATCACCATTCGTATAATTTAAAATGGGGCGTTGCTCGTTATAATAAAGAGTTCGACGACGAATATGTTTTAACTAATTATCAGTATATTCAAGTATTAGATTTAGACAAAGAAGATATAAAAGGTCTTGTATCTTATACTACTGATTGGTTCAAAAATATATGTAGTGGGGATAAGTTATATTCTTTAGCATATAACGTAGGCGTAAAAGACGCAGAAAGTCCATTAAGTGACATAGTTAATTCTTGTGGTAGTGCTTTTACTAAAGCCATATGTAAAAATTCTACTATGTTACAAGACAGTTATGTGCAAAGAAAGATATACAATTCTATAAAAGAGTCTGTAAGACAAGCTAAGTTAGGTCGTATATGGGTTAAGGGGAATTATCAATTTATGATAAGTGACCCTGTTGCACAAGTTAGAAACGCTTTGGGACTTAGCCCAGACGGAATATTAAAATCTGGCGAAGTATATTCTAATTTCTGGAATAAGAGAAATGTTAACGGAGAGATATGTTTAATGAGAAGTCCATTGACGCACTATTCAGAAATTAATATAGAAAAAGTTGCAACAAATGAAGATATGGAAAAATGGTACAAATATATATATAGTGGAATTATATATAATATTTATGATATTAGCGTTGTTAAGCACGCTGACTCTGATTTTGACGGAGACATAGTATGTTCTACTGATAATAAATACTTTTTAAAGGGTGCTATGAGAGACGAATTGCCTATAAGTTATGAAAAAGAAATGGTTCCAACTCAAAGAGTAACTTTACCTAATTTTATAAGATGTGATGTAAAGGGTCTTGATACTAAAGTTGGACAAATTACTAATTATTCAACAAGTATGATAGCAATGCTACCTTTGTTTAAAGGGGAAGGTCAACAAGAACAGTTGCAAGAAATGCAGAAAAGAATAAAATTACTTAGGGAAATACAAGGTGCTGAAATTGATAAGATAAAAGGTACAACACCACCACAGTTCCCTAAAGAGTGGCGTTATTGGGTAAGAATAAATAAAGACGACGACGATATTACAAAAGCAGAAAAATATAAGTATAATTCTATGGTAGTTAAGAAGAAGCCGTACTTCTTTATATATTTATATTCAACACTAATGAAAGAATATAAAAACTATGAGAAAAACTTTAATAGTATCAGTTATAAACATTTTGGTATGTCAATTAAAGATTTGTGTAAAAAAGAAGACAAAACTGAAAGTGAAAATAGACTTGTAAGAAAATATAAAAAGTATTCGCCTGTATTAGAAACTGACTGTGTTATGAATAATTTATGTAGAGAAATAGAAAATGCCGATTGTGATATAAAATATCGACCTTCTAAAACAAGTATGTTGCCTAACTTTGTTGATTATGACAATATAGATAATAATAAAATATCTCAATTAATGGATTTATGTAAGACTTATAAATCTCAAAAGCAATATAAAAGTTTTGTTGCTATGATAGAAAATGAAGGTATTAATGATAGCGATATGGCTGAAATTGTAAATATGATTTTATATGGACATAAAGATAAATATAGAGCAGATATACAAAAGATTTTTAGTAACACTAAAGAAATGTTTAACCATTTGATGTTCATGTGTGATAAAAAGAATATGAGTTATGATATTGTTTGGGATATTATGGGCGACGATATTGTTGACGTTATTCATTCGAGTGGTGCTACGATTCTTTGTGAGAGCGAAGACGGTGTAGAATATTTAGGACATAATTATAGTTTACAGGAGGTTAAAAATGTTGATATTTGACGAGAAGAAATATGCTATAGATTTATTAAAGAATAAAGAGTTCAATACTTATAGAAAAAGAGATATTGAAAGATATATTTTAATAAGATATTTGGCTAGCGAAGGTCTTAGTTCCCAGGAGATTAGAAAAGAGATAGATAAGTTCCCATTGGTTGGGTGCGAGTATTTGGACAAAAAAGAAGTTGATATTATATATAACAAAATATTAGAAAAGGCTTTATCTCAACTATTAGTTACTGGTGTAGTTGTAAATATTTATAAATCAGAGATTGATATTATTAATAGTATTGAAAATGAAGAGGCTAGAAATTTATTGTTTGTTTTATTAGTTTATTATAAATGGGCTGTAGAGCAGAGTAATACCAATATGTATTTTTTTAGCAGATATAATAATACAAAAATGGTTTTAGTTAATGATTTAGATATGTGGAAAAATGCTGGTTTAATGAAACTTAGAAAAGCAGAGAGATACAAAGTTAATAACATATTAATTAATAAAGGACTATATGTTGAAGATAATTTTAAATCTAATAATTATTTCTATCTTCCTTTTTCTGTAGATAGTGGCGATATTGCTTTTTCTGTGTCTAACTTTGATAATATTCTAGGTGAGCTATTATATTATAATGACCCTGATAGTTATAAAAGATGTCAAGAGTGTGGAATGGTAATTAAAAAAACACGTTCTCCAAAGAAATATTGTACTAAATGTGCCAAGATTGTTAAGAATAGACAAAATAAAGAATATTATAATTTAGGAAAAACCAAAAGCAATAAAACCGTTGAAAAATAAAGGCAAACGTATGTTCTAAAAAATTATTATATAAATGAAAGAAAAAATCAAGTTTTGTAAAAAAGGAGATTGGTTATGAATGTAGAAAGAAAAAAAGGAGAAACAGAAACTCAATATATTTGGAGAATAGGACAAATGATAGACAGTGGACAAATTGGAAACTGGAAAGAAATAACACCTATTTTAAATAAGGAACTTAGAGAAGACGAAACAGAATATAGAGACGAAAGTGCATATAGAAAAAAATATCAATATGCAAAGATGTTTTATGACGATATATTCTCTCATAGAGAAAACGATTATGAATATATTGAGGAATTAGAAAATTTAAAAACAGAAATACAAAAAGAAAGAACTAAGTTAAGAGACGAAAGAACGGTTAAAAATAGAGACATAAGAGTTGAAGCAAGAGTAGAAGATAAATTAGATTATTTAGAAGAGGTTATAAAAGAACAAGGTAAAATTGATTATAAACCTTTAAAACCTGCTGAAAGACAAGAAATGTTAAACGAGTCAGATAATGATTTAATTGTTATGCTTACAGATTTACATATAGGGCAAACATTTTATTCTGCTTTTGGTAACTATGACCCAGAGATTGCTGAAAATAGACTTATGCAATATCTAAATAAAATTATTGAAATAAAAGATAGACATAATTCAGAAAATTGTTTTGTAACATTACAAGGTGATATGATAAGTGGTTCTATTCATAAAACTGTTGCTATAACAAATAGTGAAAATGTTATTAAACAAATTATTCGTGCTAGCGAAATGATTTCTGCTTTTATATATGAATTGAGTAAACATTTCAAAAAAGTAACTGTTGCTAGTGTAACAGGAAATCATTCAAGAATAGATAGAAAAGAAGACGCACTAAAAGACGAGAGACTTGATACTTTAATAGAGTGGTACGCTAAAAGCAAATTGTCAAGTGTAGATAATGTAGAATTTGAACCTAGTTTTGATAATACAATGTCTTTTATAGATGTAAGAGGTCTTGGATATGTTTTGGTTCATGGTGATTATGATAGATTTGACGCTAATGGCGTATCTAAATTGAGTATGTTGCTTGGCTGGTTCCCGTACTGTGTATTGTTTGGACACAAGCATTTTCCTGCAACTAGCGAGATTAATGGAATAAAAATAGTACAAGCTGGCAGTATGCCAGGTAGTGGAGACGACCACACAATAGAAATGAGACTTAGTGGCGTTCCTTCACAAACAGTATTAGTGTGTACTGAAAAAGGTATAGAGTGTAATTATACAGTAGAGTTAGAGTAGGCTCTACTTTTTTTATAAGAAAGAAAGGTGTAAATAATGGCTGCAACAAAAAAGAAAAAGACAACAACAACGAAGCCTAAAGAACCTAAGGTTATATGCCAAAATAAAAATTGTGACTCTATGGGAAGATATTTATCTCTTAAAGATTTTTATAAATCCAGAAACCTTAGTATAGGCAGACACCCTTTTTGTAAAGATTGTGTCGATAGGTCTGTTGATATAACAGATATGCAAACTGTATATGACGTTATGCAAACATTAGACACGCCTTTTATAAAAGATGTATGGATAGAGATGTTGTCTATGGAAGCTTTAAATGAAGACCCAGAACCTAGTTATATTGGTTCTTATTTAAAGTTGTTAAATACAAAATATAGAAGATACGCTACTTATCGTTATAAAGATAGTATATTTGAAAGTGAATATGCTGCTTTAGAAAAAGAAAGAGCCGAAGCCGAAGCAGAAAAGAGAAGACAAGAAGAAGAACGACAAAAAGAAAAGGAAAGGCTAGAGGAAGAAGAAAGAAAAAGACAAGAAGAAGAACGAAAAGAGCGTGAAAGAATAGAATTTGAAAAAAGACTTCAAGAAGAAAACATGAAGAAAATATTAGAAGAAGAAGCCGAGAAAAGAAGAAAAGAAGAAGCCAGTCGTAAATGGTATGAAGATTGGCAAGGAGAATACACAGAAAAAGAAATAAAATATTTAGAAGATTACTATACTGAATTACAAAAAGATTTTAAAATAGTAACAAGAAATCATAGAGATTATGCTAGAAAAATAGCACAAGCTTCTTTAATTATGGATAATGCTTTTAATAGAATGAGAGAAAATCCAGACGATAAAGACGCTGTGGCTTCTTATAATACAGCGACTGCTAATTTTGACAGGTTGTCAAAATCTGCACAATTTGCTGAAAGTCAGAGAGGTGCTAATGATGTATCCCTTGGTTGTTTTGGTAGAGTTTTTGACGCTGTAGAAAAACACAACTTTGTTCCCCAACATATACCAGAAGATAAGGACATGATTGATAAAATTATAGACCAATTCTCTAATATAGAAAAGAGTTTATAATGGCTAGTTATAAAAACTTTAGTCAAAGAAAGAGATTAGAGACATCATGGGGATATGACAATACTGATTCAGCATATAGTCATGACCCTATAAATCAAGAAAAGATAGACTATGAAGAATGGACTAAATTTTTATCATATTATAGATATTATATTGACGAATTTGCTGTTGATATATTAGGAATGACAAACTTATTCCCTTTTCAAAGATTATTGTTAAGAGCAATGGGTAGGTTCCCTAATATAATGTTTATAATGTGTCGTGGTTTGACAAAATCATATATAGCTGCGATATTTATAGTATGTATGTCAATATTATATCCTGGTATATCCATAGGTATAGTATCGGGCAACGGTACGCAAGCCAGAATGGTAGTAAAACAAAAAATAGAAGGGGAATTATGTAAAAACGAAAATATAAAAAGAGAAATAAAGAATATAAAAACAAGTTTAGACGATTGTATAGTAGAGTTTAAAAACGGTAGCTCTATTAGAGCGTTTACCTTAGGTAATAACCAAAAGGGAGATAGCTCTCGTGGCTGGCGTTTTCAATTGATTTTAGTTGACGAGGCTCGTTTGGTAAAAACAGAAGCTTTAAAAGAGGTTTTAATACCAATGACTAAAACTCCAAGAACTAATGCTATCGAACTAAAGAAGAAATACCCAGAAGCCCCTTATGAAGAGGGAAGAATGGTTTATATATCTTCTGCATGGTTAAAAACTTGTGACTTATATCAAAGATTTTTAAACTTTTATTCAAATATGACGTCTGGTGACAAAAATTATTTTGTTGCTAGTTTGGATTATAGAGTAGGAATAGACGCTGGTCTGTTTACAGAAGAAAGTATGTTACTTGAAAAGAATGACCCAGAAATGACACTCGACAAATGGGCTTACGAGTACGAAGGTCGATTTGTAGGTAGTGCAAATAACAGTTATTATCCTTATGATATAACTTCTAAATGTAGAGTGTTAGATAGATGTGAACTAGAACAACCTAAAAAATGTCAACACTCTTATATTATAACTCACGACGTTGCTGTATCTGGAAAAGTAGGTTCAGATAATGCGTGTACTCATGTTATTAAATTGATACCTAGAAAAAATGGTACATTTACAAAAAATGTTGTTTTAACTAAAACAATGAACGGTGCAACATTAAAAGAACAAAGAGACTTTTTGAGAGAGTTGTTACATTTGAGATTTCCTAATACTGAAAAGTTGGTTATAGACGCACAGAGTGCTGGACAAGGTTTGTTGTCATTATTAGAAGAGCCTTGGACAGCCAGAAATGCTAAGGGTGAAATAGTAGAATATCCAGCCCTTATTTGTGACGACGACGAAGAGGCTATGCTTTTATTACCAGACGCAGAACCTATCATTAGGGGTATAACTGCTACTGTAGATTTCAACAGCACTTTTTATCCTTATATGAAAAGTTGTTTTGAAGATAGAAGTTTACAACTTTTAGTTGACAGTAGCGAAACAGACGAAGCGTATAAAAGTGGTAAGTACAGACCAGAAGAACAATTAGTTCATATTGAACATGACGGTCTAGTACAAGAGTTAAGTAATATAAAACAAGATTATACAAATACAAACAAGATAATATATTCTAGGATTGTAAGAAATAAAAAAAGAGACCGTGCTACAAGTTTGATGTACGGTTTATCTGTTGTTTGGGAATATGAAAAACAGGGTAAAGCCGATATGTATAAAAAAGAAGTTGACCCTTTATCATACTTACAAAAATATATTTATTAGAAAGGAGGGCTAGCGAAATTGAAAGAAAATAATAACGAGGTCTTACTAACACAAGAACAAGTTGTAGAAACAATTAAAGCGTTTGAAAAGGCTCTTGATATAAGAGACCAACAAATAAAAGACGGTACTTTTGATTATACTAACTTTTCAAAAGGAATGGGCAAAGTTGGTGCTTTTACACCATATAGTCAAAACGAACTAATGAAAAGAATGAACGTCATGACTAATAGTACGCCAAATGGTAAAGAGATAGAAGAAGCTCTTAGTAATCCAATAAATAAAGAAGAAGAATTAGTAAGGTTCGGACAATCTTATTATTTTAGTAGTTTAATGTATAAGAGAAATCAAGAATATTTAGCGAACCTTCCAGCGTTTGATTTAGAGTTAACTTGTGTTAATGCTGAACCTAAAGATTATAAATCTGCTAGGTATAAAAATGATTATAAGGCTATAAAAGATTTTTTAGATAAGTTCAATTATAGAGAACAATTCAAAATGATTACTTGGAATATGATAATGAACGAAACTTATTATGGTATGTTTAGAGAACTTGGAGATAAATCCATTATACAAGAGTTCCCTTCTAAATATGCTATGATTACAGGTCGTTTTGAATATGGACTATTATATGATATAGATATGAGCTGGTTTACTCAAAGTGAAGTAGATATAGATTGTTACCCTGACTGGATAAAGAAATTATACAACAAGATGTTTTTAAAAGGTCAAGACAAACCTTATGTACCAAGTAATAAAATAAATAATAGAACTGGTACTTTTGGAATATGGGCTCAAACAGACCCAGCCGACGGGTGTTGGGTATTCAAATTTAATTCTAATCATAATTTACAAGTTCCATTTTTCTCTGGTATGTTACCAGAAATGGCTGCTATACCAACAATGAGAAATCTACAAGTAAATCAAAGTATGGCTGCTGCAAGAAAGTTGCTTGTAAGTTCTATCCCATATTTAAATGAAAGGAAATCAGCAAGTGTGGCTAACCAGTTGGCTATAGACGCTGATGTTTTAGGACAATTTATAGGATTGGCTACGCAAGGTCTTGAATCGGCTATAAAAGTTTTAGCTTTACCAACAGAAGATATTAAAGGTGTAGAATTTGAAAACACTGACAATGATACATATGAAACTTTTATGGCAGTAACAAGTTCATTATTAAGTGGTGGTAAAGTTATATTCTCTACAAATGAAAATCAAAATGCGATAGAGACACAATTGTCTGTTAACATAGACGAAATGTTGATAGAGTCTATATATCCACAATTTGAAAATTTTTTAGAGTATTATGCAAATCAAAAAACTAAAAAGTTTAAATGGAAGTTTAGATTTGTTGGTTGTAATGACCAATTTGATAGACAAAGAAGACAGGAACAGGCTTTTGCTTATGCTGATAAAGGTGTTGTTCTACCTAATAAGATAGCTTCTTCTCTAGGTTTAAATAAAATAGAACTAGAAAGAGAACTTGACGAAATGAACGCTAGTGAGTTCATAGACAAGTTAAGACCTATGATTAATATATATACACAAACTAACAAAGGTGAAGATAATAGTGTTGATAATGGTGGAAGACCACAAAAAGATAATTCTGATTTATCTGATAGTGGTTTAGAAACCAGAAACAAAGCTTCTAATGTAGGTAGAGGCGGCAATATATAGAAAGGGGAATTTGTATGTTTATAAGAAATAAGAATATAGAGTTCTCTAACATATATACTTGTGGTGAAACTTTAGGAAACTTTTTGATTAGTGAAGGATTTCCTCTTTTAAGTAGAGACGGGAAGAAAATGAAATTTGCTAAAACAGAAAGACTTGTTAAAGTTTTGAACCACCTCCCTACTAAGTTAAAAATATTAAGAAAGGTGGGGTTGTTAGGTGAACGGTAATAAATATTCAGTTGATATAGAAGATTTTTCGATTATTGAAGAAGAAAACTATTCTGATACAGACGAGCAATTTGCTGTAGTTGAAATTTATGTGTGTCATGACGGTAATAACAGACATGGCATACCTATAAAGAAAGAAGCTCTTATTAATGCCAAAGAAACATTAAAGAATAAGTTCTTAGTTGCTGGATTTGACGGTAATGACTTTGAAGGGCATGAACCAGACGAAAAGATAATAGGGTTCTTCCCAGAAAGTTCAAAAATGAAATTAGTCAAAAAAAGAAGTAAGACTTATTTGGTAGCCCAAGCAATTATGTCTAAGATATATGCAAAATGGGCTTATGACGTTTTTCGTGATAGAGGAAACCAAAGAGATGTTTCTATGGAGATAACAGTTACTAAAGGTGAAGTTGACGAATATGATAATTTGTTGACAATAGACGAATTTGTCTTTAATGGTGTAACTGTGTTAGGAACAAGCCACGTACCAGCCTGTGAAGGCAGTAGTGCGTCTATAATCAAGTTTGACTGTGAAAACGCACTGAAAGCATATAATGAACACCGTAAAGAAACCGCAATGGAATTTTCAGGAAAGGAGGATATGGAGAGTATGAATAAGAATGAGGAAAAAGAAAAAAGTGTAGAAGAAACAAAAGATGTTAAAGCTGCACAAGAAGAAGATACTCAGGAACAAAAAGAGAAAGAACAACCAAAAGAAGACGATAAAACAATGTATTCAGAAGGTGAAAATTCTAAAAAAGAAGAAACACCTAAAGAAGAAAAACCTCAAGATAATGGTTCAGAAGAAGACGTAAACGCTGAATGCAAGAACTCAAAAAGCGAAGTTGTTGAAAAAGAATGCAACAATGAGTGTGGAGAGAAATGCGAAACAACAGAAAAATGCGAAGACGACAATGACGTTGACGATAAAGACGACGACATTGACGACGACGACGACCGTCTTCCAGCTGAAAAATGTGAAGATAAAAAAGAGGAGCCTGCTAAAGAAGATATTAAAGCTGAAGTTGACGCTTTAAAAAAAGAATGCGAAGCATTAAAAGCTAAAGTTGATAAATACGAGGCTAAAGAAAAATCTATGCAGGTAGAAAGTATAATCGCCAATGTTCTTGACGTATTCTCTAAGGAGGAAATTTCAGAATTAAGACAAAATGCTGAAAAATATTCACTAGACGAATTAAATATCTTCGATAATGAAGTTAAGGCTAGAGCTTTTGAAAAAGTAAAAGACCAAAAGTTTGAGATTAAGAATTTTACAAAAGTTGCTATTAACAATGTTTTAGACGATAAAACAAAAGTGTCTAAATATACATGGTAATAGAAATTAAGAAAAAGGAGGAAAATACAATGAAAGAAAGAACTGTTTTAGTACCAACTCTAATAGCTGCTAAAAACATTGACGCTTTAAACGCTAGTTTTATAGACGAGGAAAAAGATTTAGATAATGGTTCTATTATCGCTGCTGGAGATTACAGCAAAGAACAAGTTTACAAAACAGCAGAAGTATCAGGATTACATAATTTATATATGGTATGTAGTCCAGAAGATACTATAATTACTGACGCTATGGGAAATGAGTATAAAATAGGTATAAATGACCCAAGAACTTTTACAAATGTAAAAGGAAAAGTATTTAGTGCTTTTAGACCACAAGTTGGAGATAAGGTACTTATGACTTTAAAAGGATTTGATAGTGAAACTGTTAAAGATTATGCAATTGCAGAAGCTAGTAGTAACAAATTAAAATTTGACGACGCTGCTGGAGAAGGACTATCATTCAAAGTTATTGACAAAGAAACTTATATATCAATTGGTGGAGCTACTAATATCGGCTCACAAAGAGTTGCAGCTGTACTATTAGAGTGCGTTGCTATTTAATTTATTAACAAGAATTTAAAAAGGAGGAGAATATATAATGAGATTACCAAATAGTGTGTTAGCGTTTACAGCAAACGATACTGAAAGAAAAGACGCTTATTCAAAATTCGTTGAATACTATGAGTCTTATATGAATGGTAAGAAAAGCAGCCCTAACGGAACTACATTTGAGGAAATGAATAGTAAAATGCTTCAATTCTACAAAGACGAAGTTGAACGTATGTCTGGTCGTAAAATAAGCGACTATGCTGACTTAGCTCAATTCTGTAACTTTAGTGATGTTAGAGAATCTGCATTTGCCATTATCGGTATGATTACAGATTTAATTATACCTGACGCTTTATGGAAAGATTTCGGTGCAATAGCTGAAATTAAAAATGGTGCTTGGGGAGATACTTTAAAAGTAGATATTGAACCAAGAGATTTACTAATAGTTGCTAAAGGTGGTCGTGCTCGTAGAGATTTCGACATTACAAGACAATACAAAGGAGAAAAAACAATAGTACCAGAAGTTCATGCAATTTCTGTAGGTATTTCTTTATACGACGTATTAAGAGGTGCTTATACTTTAGCTGAATTTGTAAGAAAAGCTGTTATGTCTATTGAAACTCAAATGAGATATGATATTTATGACAGTTTTGCTGCTGCTATGCAAACTCTATCTGACAGTGGAGACGCTCAATTAAAAATCACTGGTTGGAACGGAGATTCTGCTGTAGCTTTAGCTCAAAAAGTATCAGCATGGAATGGTGGTGCTACAGCTATATTCTTAGGAACTAAGCTAGCACTTTCTAAAATCCTACCTGAATCAACTAACACTCGTATCCATTTAGGAGACGAATATGTTAAGATTGGTTATCTAAGAGATTACTTTGGAATTTCTTGTGTAGAATTAGAGCAAATCGCTGATTACAAGAAAGAATTTGCTGTAAAATTAGACGACAAGAAAATTTATGTATTATGTCCAGGTACTGATAAAATCGTAAAAGTATTTGTTGAAGGTTCTACTTTAGCACATAATGAAAACGATTTCTATAATGCTAACTTACAACAAGTTGCTACACTACATAAATCTTATGGTGTAGGTGCATTTACATCAGCTCTAGCTGGAGTAATCAACTTAGCATAATTTAATATTATCAATCAAAAAGGGGTCTTCCCCTTTTTGATGTTTTTTAATGTATAGTAAAAAAGGAGAGATATAATATGGCTGCTGCTAAAGCAAAAAAAGACGTTGAAACAAAAACAAAGGAAACAAAAGAAAAAGAAGATTTAGAAAAAAGATTAAAAGAAATGGAAGATTTAGTTAGACAATTATCTTCAAATTTAGATAAAGACCAACAACAAACTGTTCAAAATATTACTCAATATATCGGTGATAATAATAAAGACGTACTTGTTACATCATTAACAGTAGGTGAACTTAATTTATCAACAGAAGGTTATGGAAGAGGTGCTATATATACTTTTTCTCATATTGGAGAAGAACAAACTATTCCATATGAAGATATAAAGAAAATAATAAAGAACAATAAATCGTTTGTTGAGGGTGGTAACATATTCATTAATGACGACGACGTAGTTAAAAGTCAAAGATTAGGAAACATATATAAGAAACTATTAAGTTATGAACAAATGAAAGACCTATTTAATAAAGATAGAAAATCATTTGAAAGTGTTTTTAGTTCTATGACTAATAACCAAAAGGAAACTTTAAAAAGAATTATATTTGAAAAATTAGAAAATGACGAAAAAAGTGTAGATATGAATATTGTGCAAGTCATTAATGACGATATGGGTATTGATATAATGAAATCATTTAAAGAAGGTAAAGAATTATTAAAATCATTAAAAGAAGATAATAACTAAGGAGGGGTAGTATGGTCTATGAAATACCACCAATAAAAGACGGTACGGACATGGATAACATGGGTCAAAACCCAAAACTTGATATACATGACGGTACAGATTTAGATAATATGGGTGTAAAGGAACCGACAACTACTTATGACGAAATTTTTGACCTCGCTTTAGTTCAAATCGAAGATTATCACCTAAATAGACTTGCAGAAGATTCCCCAGAAGATTTTGAGATAGTTATGGAAGGATTTATGGTTAGGGGATTACCTAACTTTGAAAATTGCAGAAAGGATTTAACTGCCAGAGATTCTGTATGTAAAAAATTTGATGTTGTATTAAGTGATATAGAAAAAAGCATTATTGCTGATTATACTTCTATAGCATGGCTTGATAAAGAAATTAATGATGTTCGTCAAATTACAGGTATGATACAAAACAACAAAGAGGCTCATAGATATTCAGAAGCCAACAACTTAAATGCAAAAGTAACAAGACGAGACCAATTAATGGAACAAGTTGCAACAAAGAAAACTACATATAGTTTACAACAATCTAAGTGGTTAAACAAATACGCTTTAGACTAATGGATTTTACATTAACTGACGAGGCTATAGCAGAATCTATAACTATTTTAATTAATCAATGTTGGAAAACATTACCTATATTCGAGGGGAAAAATAAATATGGTGGAACTCTATGTTCTCGAGAGGAAGCCTATCAAAATTATCAGAAACATCTTACATTTTTAAGTACGAAATTAAGAGGTGCTACAGAAATATGGAAGAACGACCAATATTATGTAGAACTACTTTATATGGTTGAGGGTATGAAAAGTTTTAGTCAAGACGAACACGATAAAGTAAAATATATCGTAAATCATTGTACTAATATCCTGAACGATATGAAAAAAGAGGTGCTTAAAGACGGAACTGAAATATTATAAATCGTCTAAACCGACAAGGGTAACTAATTGTACTAAGGCTTATTATGACGATTTCGTTGCTATAAGCGAACAATCGTTTGATAATGCTAATAATGTTGTTTATAATGAAATACAGTATGAAGAACATTATGGACAAAGAGATTTTAAACCTATACCAATGGTAAGAATAGACCCTGTTGTTAATTATAATACAGGAATACAAGTTGGTGCAGATTATAAAGTCTTTATATTTCCGCCTTCATTCCCAGTAGAACCATACTATGGAATGAAATTCAAATGGGGAAGAAATTATTATTTAGTTACTAATGTAGACGGTAAACCAGGTTTTTCAAATAGTGCCGAAGTTCGTAGATGTAATAATGTATTAAGATTTTTTGATAAAAATGGGAACAAAATATATGAACCTTGTATATTAGACCAGGTTTTGAGGTTCACGAATAATAATGACACTATGACCGTTGTAACTGGTAAAGCTGAACTATATGTATGGTGCCAACGCAATAAAAGAACTCTTACTTTAAAACCTAATGATAGAATACTTTTTGGACATAAAGGACAAAGAGTTGGGTTTAGGTTATATGCGAGTGGTTTTGGAAACTATATAAATACAGTTACTGGAGACGATTCTTCTCCGTCATTAACTCAATTTTATATAGAAGAATATGAAATGAATAAAGAGTTAGACGACTTGGAGAACGGATTTGCAAATGCTGGTAAGTATGAATATAGTATTGATATTAGTGAAAATAGTACGGTGTTTGACGTGGGAACAGAATATGTTTTAAATGCGACAGTTTATAAAGGAAAGGATTTAGCAAATGAAAAAGTTATCTGGCGTAGTGAAGATAATAAAATAGTATCTATAAAAGATAACAAGCTAACTGCTTTGAAAGAAGGAACTGTTAAGGTATATGCTATTATGAGAGATAATAAATGCGTGTATGGTTCTTTAAATATTGTTGTGCAAAACGAAGGAGCTTCGGCTACAACCAGATATGATATTTTGATAAAACCAGATATTAATTATGTTTTAGAAAGAGAAACATTAACTGTTAATGTATATTTATACAAGAACGGTATAAGACAAGACGACGAGATAGAGGTAAAAGATGTAAGTGTTGATGTGCCTAGATGTAATTATATTTTACAGCCAGGGACTAACTCTTTTACAATAACCAACAAGAAAAAATATATGGATAAACCTCTTAGAGTACAATGTTCTGCTAAAGATATAGTCAAGGTTTTTGATTTTACATTAAGGGGGTTATACTAATGATAGATATGAAAGCTGTCAAAGACGCTTATGCTACGTATAAACCAATGGTTGATTTAAGTTATAGGATTATGGAATATTTAATTGATAATCCAGAAGCCGAGATTATATGGAAATTATTGAAATATGACGACGCTGACGCTTATTTGAAACCTAACTTAACAAGAAAAGAGAAAGCCGAATTAATTTATAATGGGTCTAAAAATCAAGACGGATACAGTGTATTCTTTGACCCTTATATGGACGAGGCTAATACAAAGCAAAAAACATTTTTAAGAATTTATCCAGCAAATGTTTATCCTACTACTAGAACATATGGAATATGTTGTGTTAATTTTGAAGTGTTTGTACACTCTCAAATTAATCATTTATCAAATTATACCACTAGAGTAGATACTATTATTCAAAAGTTATTAGAAATTCTAAACGGAAGAGATGTCGGTGGAGTTGGAGTTTTATACTTTGATTATCGAATGACAACTTATTGTCGAATATTGACAACGGGAGAAAAACCATATATGGGTAAAGTTATGACTTTAGGAGTTAACCTAGCATAATGCCAGAGTATGAAGAATTTCTTATCTATGATAAACCTATACCATATAAAGATTTATTAATTTATCCTGTAACAGTTGATAATTATATATCTTTTCATTTTTATTCATTGTGTTTATCTTTAGATAAAAATAGCGTACCTGACCCTGCGGTTATCAGTATGTCGTATTTAGAATTTTTGTATTATACGTCTACAACAGCTGAAATACCATACTTATATATGTTCAAAGAATTATTAAAAATGGTTTTACATATAAATAAAGACGAGGCTTTTCATTTTGCTATGAGTGAAAAGGGAAAAGCCTATTTCACAATAAATGGTGTAAAGTACACCTCGGACGACGCTGATAAGATTATTGATATTATAATGACACAAAACCTTATAGAGCATATAGACGACTCTATTCAAAAAGAGGTTCGAGACGAAATGGAAAAAGCAGAGATGTACAAAAGAAATCAATATAAAATGTGTTCTTTTGAAGACCAATGTGTATGTATTCTTATTTCAACCTCTTTGAGATTTGAAGATATTTATAAGTTAACTATAAGGAAATTCAGTAAGATATTAGAACGTGTCGACCATAAATTACATTATGAAATCTATTTGAGTGCACAAATGTCAGGAATGGTACAGTTCAAAGACGAAAGCAAGTTAAAGCCTTGGTTGGCGGACTTATCTAATAATGACAAATATGCTGACGTAAAAGTTGACGCTGAACAAATGCACAAAACAATAGACGAAATAAATAAATAAGAAAGGGGATAAAAATAATGAAGAAGTTTTTAGTAAGTACAGCAAATGTATTTGGTTATGACAGTGACGATAATCTATTATTTAGTGGAACTACATTAATGGATACATCAATTGAAACTACTTTATCTAACACAGATGTACGTGCTGGACAAGGAAATCAATTACAATACATATATTATCACACTGCTGAAATGAATATTACTATAAACGAGGCTCAATTCTCATTACCATACTTAGCACTAAATGTTGGTTCTAGTATTACTACTGGTGCAGACGTTTGGACTACAGAAACAGTAAGCGTAGAGGAAGGTGCTGGAACTGTTAAAGGAAATCCATTACCAATTTCAAGTACAACTTTATATGGTTGGGTTACTGATAAAGACGGAAATGTAGAAAGAGTTGAGTTTACAGGAAGCTCATTTACTATGGCTGATACAACTTATAATGGTGATGTTTGTGTAAGATACTTTGCTACAGACGCAGCTGCTCAATACATTACTGTATATGCAGATATGTTACCAAGCACAATTAGATTAGTTATGGAGGCTCAATTATGTAGTTCAGACTCTACAACAAACAGAATAGGAACTCTACAAGTAGAAGTACCTAGAGCTTCAATGACAGGTTCATTTACTTTATCAATGACACCAGACTCTGTTGCTCAAACACCATTATCAGTAAGAGCATTATCTTATACACCAGTTAACAATGGTGGTTGTGAAGCTAATAGACCAGTTTATGCTGAAATAAGAGAAATTTTATTTGAAAGAAATTGGTACGACAATGTTACAGCTCTAGCAATAGAAGGTGGAGATATTGAATTAAAAGCAGAGGAAACAAGAAAGTTAAAAGTATTTGCTATTCCTAATGACGGAACAGCAGCTTTCATGGTAGACCCAGCAAGATTAACATTCTCTTCTGACAACGATTCTAAAATATCTGTTGACGGAAGCGGTGTTGTTAAAGCTGAAGCAGGTTCTAGTAGTTCAGACAAAGCAATTATCAAAGCTTCTATTACTGATAAACCAGAAATTGACGCTAATATTGTAGTAACTGTAACTGATACACCCTAGTCCCGCCCCTAAAACAGTAACTGTTTCTTTACCAAGTGGTAGCATTTTAGGTAAGGACGTATCAGAACTACAAAGTAATATCAAAATTCAGGGTGACGAAGTATCAGGTGTTTTAAAATACGTAGCTAGTTATCCTGGATTTTCAGCTTCTGCTAAAGGTAACTTCTTAGCTTTAAAAATTGACGAAGCTACAAAAGGTGATACTGTTACTGTATCATTGACAGATTCTCAAAGCAAAGGAGAAGGAACTTTAGATAGCGACGGATTACTAATAGTTAATATACATTCTACAAGTCAAACTATCACTATAAAGAATGGGGCGACAAGTAAAGTATTAAAACTAACTGGATTAACACTTAATCCAGATGTTACAGAAGAATTAGTAAAAGAGGCATTAGAAAATGCTGCTACCGAAGTTAATAAGAAAATGACTTACGCTAAATTATCGGTAGAACAAAACAAAGCAACTTGTACAATATCAGACGGAACAAAAACAGTAACAAATGTTTATACTGATATAATTAGTGGAATATTAGAAGAATTGAAAAAGAACGCTGATAAATTTGCCAAGATAAAAGGTAATGACGCAGAAATCAATATAGTTCCAGGTCAAGACTTACAAGCAAACGAAGTTGTTGCTTTGGTTAAGGCTGTATTGCCTGATATAAAACCAACTGATACAATAGATAAGTTATACGATAAAAATGTTGATTTAACTGTTGTAGGTACTGACGGGGACGAGTTCTCATATCAACTATCATTTGTACAAGGTGTCTAATTGTCAATATAGCCAATACAAAAAAACAGGACTAGAGCAGAGTTTAACCTGCTCTCTTTCTGGTAAGTATTGTGCTCGACAAAGATATTGTCCTACTCAACGTAGGCTTGTAAATACAGACAACTGGAAAGATTGTCCTCTGTTACAGAAAGGGGAAGATAAAATGGCTACAAAGAAAAGTAAAAAAACAAAGAAAACTGTTCTTGTAGAAGATAAAAAAGAAGAAGTGGTTGTCGCTAAAAAAGAACAAAAAGTTGAAAAAGAACTTAAAGTTGCTAAGTACCAAGTTATATTGGCTACAAAAACTTATTATGTAGTTAATAAAAATGGACAAAATGTGACTATTTATAAAAAGAATGATTATAAAAAGGGGGATATGGTTATTTTGTAATAGACCGTATTCCTTTTCTTTTTATTTTTAGAAAAATCAAAAACAAAGGGGCTTATAGATATATGGAAAGTATTACATTCGGTCAAGTGGCTAGTAATATACTTTTTATCGCCAGTATTATAGGTGGCGTTGGTGCCATTGTTGGAGTTATAAGCAGAACATGGAAGTGGTTAAACAAAAAGGAACTAAGTCCTGTACTACAAGAAATTAAAAGCATGGAGGAAAGAATAGTTGATAAAATGGAAGAATCCGACAACGCTCTAAATGAAAGAATAGATAATTTAAGTAGTGACTTGACAGCCTTAGAAATAGGGCAGTGTAAAAACTTTCTTGTTAAATATATGGCAGAAATCGAAAGAGGAGAAAATCCAGACGTTGCTGAAACAGAAAGAGCATTTGAAACAATGGACAGATACACAAAGGACTTACATCAAAACTCTTATATACATAAGAGGTGGGAAGAAGTTGTTGAAAATACTCGAAATAATAAGCGATAAAAAGGAGTAGATTATATTGGAAACCATTACATTGATAATAGCACTTATGATTATAGGTTTTATAATAATACCTGTTTCTTTAAATTTATGTAAAGAACAAATATGGGAATTTATTAAAGACAAAATAGAGAAAGAAGCGAGATACAAGAAAATGGTGAACGATATGTTGAAAGGAAAATAGAATTGTGAAAATTTTAGGAATAGACGCTGCAACCAAAAAGACGGGTTATGGAATTATAGACGAACATACAGGTGACTTAATAGATTACGGTTTAATAAAATCTGATTTAAAAGATATAACTGACAGAATGAAGGAAATTTGTATTGGTATAAGGGACATTATAAAAGATAATGACATTAAGGTAGTTGTTGTTGAAGACGTTCCTGTCAGTAGATATTCAAATTTAAAAACAGGAAAAGATTTAGCTATGTTACAAGGAATTATTTTAGGGGTATGTTTTGAACAAGACCTACCTTGTGTAGCATACAAACCGTCTGCTCATAGAAGTATTAATGGTACTTATGACGGAACACGCCAAGGAATGAAAAGAGCTGTTCAAAAGAAAGTTGCAGTTGATAAAGTTAATGAATTATATAACTTAAAATTTAATTATTTTGAGAGAGACACAAAAGCTCGTCAAAGCGACGACGATATGGCAGAGGCTATTCTTATAGCCAGAGCTTTTTATTTAGAAAACAAGGAGAGTGAATAAAATGGAATATAAAATCAAGTCTTATAAATTATCTGCTGCACAGGTCTCAAATCTTGTAAAAGGGGCAATAGAAATTTATAAAGAAGGAGACTTTGTAGAGGATTATGCTTTTAATCCAGTAGATATGGAAATAAATTTTTATGCTGGTTTATTTTATTATACAATAGAGGGGTATGATAAGATAGAAGATAATGACGAAAAATTTAATGAGTTGTTTACAAATGGGGTTCACAATGAATTAATGGATAAAATAACTAATGCTAAAATGGCATACGATTTAATGTGGAAAACAGCAAATGAAATTGGTAGTTCTATTGGTTCTATATTAAGTAAGGTAAATAGTTTTATAGATAATATACCTAGTAATATAGACGATTTAGAAAAAATATCTAAAAATCTACCAAAAGAATGGGAAAAAGTTTTTAATCAATATTCACAAATTATAGGCAAAGATAATATAGAAGGGGGTACTACTATAGAATAGTAGCCCTCTTTTTTTTAGAAAATAACAAAATAGGGGGTCTTATTATGGCTAAAACTTTTAATAATCAAGCCGAGGTTGACGCTTATTTAAATTCTATAGTAGATAAAGTTTTGGACAATGTTGCTCAAAAATTATTAGACCATATGCACATGATATTAGACGAATATTTATATAATAATGGACATAAAGACGGTGCTAGAGATAAAAACGGAAAAATAAAACCTAATATCCCTTATTATAAACATTTGTATGATAATGGCGGTTTCTATGCTGGTTGGACTATAGAAAAGTCTAAGGGCTATGTTAGAACATTATTGTTTGACTCCTCAAAATTAGCGTTAAACCCAGAACAAGCCTCTCATTTGGGAAGTGGTGATAGAGATGTTAGAAATTTAATGCCCCGTATATTAGACGATAAAGATTTTGAAGGTAAAGACGAAAACTTTAGGTTTCATGGGTCAAATTACAGAGATGAAAACCCAGACAATAGGTCTTACTGGGATATGTTTCAAGCACAATTGAATAGTTTAATAACAGATTGGTTCGACGAAGAATTTAGTAAATATGGAATAAAAAGGGGGTGACAATAAGAAATGAAAGATTACTCTGTCAAATTGAGAGCTGTTTTAGACGAAAAATCAGCAACATCAATACAAAAAGATTTAGAAAACATATTAAAAAACAAAGATGTAGAAATAAAGTTTTCGGCTAAAGGACTAGAAAGTGTTAGTCAATCTCTTACTAAAATACAAAGTAGCTTACAGAAGATAGCTGGTTATAAAACAGAATTAAAATTAGATTTTAATAACGCTGGTTTAAGTAGTGCTAGTAAAACTTTAGAGAATATGTCTCAATATTTAGGTACTGGTAGATTACCAAAATCATTAAAGCAATTGCAAGAAGACCTTAATATCACAGCCCAAGAGGCGAGACTTATTGGTGCTGCTGCTAAAGAGGCTGGAATAGAATTAGACAAACTAGCAACGGCAAGTGCCTCTACTAAAACGACAGGAGATTTAGACGGTTCTCAAACAAAGACTTTTAACTTTGATATGGCTAATGGCGAGAAATTTACTACTAGCTTAAAAAGTGTTAATGGTGAGTTAGAAAAAGTAAAATATAATAGTAATGAAGCCTCAAAGGCTTTTAATAGTTTACAATCTGCTAGTAAGGCTGCTGGATTATCAGAAAAAGAATTTGGCGAACTTATGAAGAGCAGAACGTCTATAACTAAACAAGCCATAAATACAACAGAGACTTATCAAACTGCTAATGGTAAAATAATAGAAATTACTAAGATAGCCAAAAATGGGCAAGAAGCCTATACTATGTCTGTTAAAGAGGCTGGCAGTGCTTCTAGTAAAACAGCTAAACAAATGGAGGCTGTAGGCAAGTCTTTAGACGGAACAACTAAAAAACTTGTTGGTGCAAATTTTGCAACAGACAATTGGGCTTACAGTTGGACTAAAGCAATGCAATCATTCTTAACATATAATACTGTTACACAAGTATTTAATAATATTGTTAATGGTGTTAGAGAAATGATTAGTGAGGTCATGGAGCTTGATAGTGCTTTAGTAGAGTTGCAAAAAGTTACCGATTTAGAGGGAGAAAGTTTAGATAGATTTACTAAAAGAGCCTATGACGCTGGTGCAGAGGTTGCTAAAACAGGAACTGAAATGGTCGAAGCCTCAACAGAATTTGCAAAAGCAGGTTATAAAGACGAAGACCAGATATTATATCTTGGTAAGATAGCAAATATGTATACGAATATAGCAGACGAGGAAATATCTGCTGCTGACGCTGCTGACTTTATTATAGGACAAATGAAAGCCTTTAATATAGAAGCAGAAGATTCTCAACATATTATAGACGCTGTTAATGAGGTATCAAATAACTTTGCTGTTAGTTCAGCAGATATAGCTACCAACTTAGGTAAATCCAGTGCGGTTATGGCAAATGCTGGAAACTCAATGGAACAAATGATTGGCTTAAATATTAGGTCAAATAAAACAACCTTAATTGACGGGGAAGTCTTTAGAGACAACATCAACCAACTTATGACAGTAATGTACGTAAGGGCTTAATGTAATGGTTAAGGTACGGTAAAATAGACGTTGTATTAGACAATCCGCAGCCAAGTATCCTAAGAGTAAGGATAAAGGTTCAACGATTAGTAAGACCATATTTTATATATGGCATAGAGGCAAATGTCTTGAAACGGGTTGCATTTACTTATAGTAAATGAAGATATAATCTAATCTTATATGAAAGTGTAAGGAGTTGTTTATCATGAAAAATAAGAAGAAGACACAAGAATATATAGATAAATTTTTTGAAAGTAAAGGGTATAAAGTAAAAGAAAAATATATTAATTCTTCTACACCTATAGTAATAGAAAATAAGGAAGGATATTATTCTTGTATAACATATAGTAATTTATATTGTGGTAAGAAACCTACATATTTTGGATTGAATAATAAATTTTTGGAACACAATATAAAGTTGTTAATTTCTAAGAAGAATAACAAAGTAGGATATATGAATTACAAAGTAATTCAAAAAGGTAAAAGAAAAAGGGTTTTAGTGACAATAAGATGTTCATGTGGCAGTATTTTTAGAAAGACCCTTGACGACATTAATAGAAAAGACCATAATTTATGTTGTAATGAATGTTCAAAAAGAATAAGAGGTAAAAAAAAAAGAAAAAGTAAATTTGAAATGTTTAATTTTATAGAGTCTCTAGGGTACAAGATTATAGATAAAAAAAAAGACTATTTAAGAAATGAATTTATTGAGGTTTATAACAAAGAAGGATATAGGGGTTTTATAAAATACAATTCATTACGACAAGGAAAGCAGATGTCTATTTTTAACGAACATATGAACTTATCTAATTATGTTTACAACGCTAATATTTACGCAAAACAAAATAATATTAATTGTGAAATAATAAGTTTGAGTAAATGTAATAAATGGAACAGACAAGGGTTGAAAATTAAATGTGAGTGTGGAAAAATTTTTGAAACATCTTTACCGTCTTTTCAAAATGGTAAAATAAGATGTGACGATTGTTCTAAAAATATTTCTATATTCGCTTTTGCAATAAAACAATATTTAGACGATAATAATATTAAATATATTAGAGAATTTAGATTTAATAGCTGTAGAGACGTTTTACCATTACCTTTTGATTTTTTTTTAAAAGATTTAAACAAATTAATAGAGGTAGACGGTCAAGGTCATTATAAGGCTATTGAATGTTGGAACGGTCAAAAGGGCTTAGAGTTAACACAAAAACATGATAAAATAAAAAATGATTTTTGCAAAAAAAATAACATACCTTTATTAAGAATATCATATAAAGATATTGAAAATAAAGAATATGAGAGCATGATAAAACAATTCATTGAAAAATAATGATTTTCAATTAATAATATGTAATGACTGCGGGTACAGAGGTTACTCGTAATGCTAGTAAAGTGGCAAACGGTCTTAAAACAATTACATTGAGATTACAAGGCATGAACGACGAAGGTGAAGAAAGCTTAGAAGTTCAAGCTCAAATGGAAGAGCTGTTTAACAAATTAGGAATATCTGTTTATGACGCTAATGGTGAATTAAAAAATACTTTTGATATAATGCAAACGTTATCCGAAGTATACCCTAAATTAACAAATGCAGAAAAAGCTTATGTAACAGAGACTATTGCTGGTAAGTATCAGGCACAAAATGCTGCTGCTATTTTAAATAACTTTTCTACGGCTATAGACGCAACGTCAACAGCAATGAATAGTCAAGGTAGTGCTGCAAAAGAAAACGCAAAGGTATTGGAAAGTATACAAGGACACTTACAACAATTAAAAAGTGCTTTTGAAGAGTTTTCTTATAATATATTGAATAGCGGAATAATTAAGTTGTTTTTAGATTTAGGAACAGCTATATTGAAAGTTGCAAATAGTGGTTTTGGACAGCTGATTATAAAAGGTGCTCTACTTGTTGCTTCTTTTGTTTTGATAAAGAAAACTGTTTTAACTATAGGTAGTGGTATTAAATCTTTAAGTGCCAATATGTCTTACTATACTAAGAAAACATTATTAGCTGCTGCTGCCAATAATATTTTTGCTAAATCTCAAAAAAATGTAGGCAGTGGTTTAAGTTTAGTAAAAACTAAGATGTCTGGAACCACAAAAGGTTTAACCAGCACTTTATCAGGTTTAAAATCTTTAAATACAGAAGCTCTAAAATTGCCAAAAGGAATTAAAGGTATATCGGCTTCGTTAAAAAATCTAGGTGGAAGTAGTTCTATAGTCAAGTTGTTGTCTGGTAGTGGTGGTTCGTCTTTAGCTTCTATTGCTAGTGCTGCTGCTCCTTGGGTTGCTGCCGCTGCTGCGATAGCTGCAACTATTGGTGGCGTATACTTGTTAGCAACTCATGACGAAAGGGCAGAAAAAAAATCTGCAGAAGCATATAAGAAATCAAAAAAAGAATTAGACGAAAAAAAAGATAAATATGAAGAAATACAATCTAAGATAGAAAAATTAGAGGGTAAAGGTTCTTCTTTATCTATAATAGAGTCTCAACAGCTTGCTGTTTTAAGAAATAAATTAAATGAATTAGATAAAGAAATAGACAAACAAACTAAAATCACAGAAGAAAAGAGAAAACAGTTAGAGTATGACGCTGCTAAAAATGCAAAGAAAAAAACAACTTACAACAGAGAAGATAAAGATTCACCTTCTAATAAACCAGAATTACATTATGACCCTATAGGTTATAATAGGGACAGATTTAAACAACCATTACAAAGACCTACGGGAAATAAAAGTTTACAAGAAGACTTATCGAGATATAAAGAAATAGCAGATATACTTAGCTGTAGAGTTATACCAGACGAGAAAAAGAAAAATGCTTTAATACAAGAAAGCGAAACTATTAGAAAGTCGTTGGTGGAACATACTAAAAAGTTGTTGGCAGAATCGAATAATGAGAACTTATCCGAACAAGAAAGAATTAAATATGCTCTTAAATATAAAGATGTTATGGAAAGTCTTGGCGAAGGTAAAAAGGGTTGGAAGGCTGTAGCCGACCAAGTCGGAGACATTTTTGATAATAAAGAGCTGTTAGGTTCAGAAAAGGTTACAGGTCAACTTGCTTGTAATACAGAAGATTTAGGTAGTGCGTTAGAAAAAGCTGGCAAAGACGGCAAGATAACCGAAAAAGAAGTCAAGAAGTTAAGAAAGGGATACGAGGCATTTGATAAGACTGTAAAAGAATCTGGAATGAGTGTAAAAAATTATGCAGGCTTATTGACTTATTTGCTTGGTATTCACGCTGACGATAATAACATTAAGGTTTTATCTGAACAAGGTAAAATAATTGAAACTAATTCTAAAGAGATAAAAAACGCCAATTCTGTTATAGACCATATACAATCTTCGTATGACGCTGCTACCAGTGCTGCTGAAGAATATAATAAACAGGGATATATTTCTATTGATACATTGCAATCTTTGGGAGACGCAACATCAGAAGAATTATCTTATATGTTCAATGAAAGTGGACAATTAGCCGTTAATGAACAGGGATTCAAAAATTTGGCTGCCGCCCAGTTAGATTATTTGGTTATTAAACAACAATCTGCCTTTTTGGATTTTGTTAATACATTAGCAAAAGAGGGTTCTCAAATGGACTCTACCAAAAAAAAGACCCAAGACTTAACTGCCGCATTGAGAGAATATAATGCGGAAAAATTCGCTAAGGCGGCAATGGACGCCGCTGATACTGGCAAAGAAGGAAAAGAGTTTACAACAGAAGAACAGGAAGAAATTAAAAAAAGAGCAGAAAGTGTTGTTGGCTACGCTAAAACAGTAGAGTCAATGAAGCAAAAACTACTTTCTGGCGGAGGCTCCGTTTCTGGCGGAGGCTCTGGTTCTGGCGGTTCTGGAAGGTCTGGCGGCGGCGGTGGCTCTAGCAGAAAGTCCGCCGAAGACTCAAAAGAATGGTGGGAAAAAGAGCTAGAAGCTCTCAAGAACCAATTTGATTATGACGATATTACAATAGACGAATATATCAATGGTTTACAAGGACTTTTAGGTAGAGTTGATAGAGGTTCAGAAGCATGGAAAAAGATAAACGAAGAGTTACAGAAACAACGTCTTGACAAAATAAAAGACGATTATGACGCTGGTCGTATATCTTTGGAGCAATATATTAGAGAACTTGAAAATTTACAAGGTGCTTATCGTGCTGGCACAGAGGCATGGAAAGATTTAGCAAAAGAAATTAAAGAAGCTAAATTAGATTTATTAGAAAAACAGAACGAAGATTTAGACGCAGTTTTAGACGCTGTTAATAAAAAATTAGAAAAACAAATAGACGATTATGAAGACGCTAAAGACGCAGCAGTAGAAAAATACGAAAAGGAAATAGAAGGTCTTGAAGATGTTCAAGAAAAACTAGAAGACCAAGACGACGATTATCAAAGAGCACAAGAGGCTGTATTAGATTTCCTTGACGAACAAACAGAAGCGTTAGAAAATCAACTTGATTCCATAGAAGACTATTATGATACTGTATTAGACGCTATGGATAAAATGAATGAAGACCAAGAAAGGTCTCTTGAATTGGCAGAAGCCTATGACGCTCTCATGAACGCAATGCAAAATAAAAGCAAAAAAGTGTTCCGTGAGGGCTTGGGTTGGGTATGTGATATGCCCAGTATTATAGTAATATAATATGTAACAGATAACTATATCGGTCAAAGGGTAGAGGTGCCAAAGACCGAGGTAAGACAAGATGTATAATCTTGAAACCGTAGAGACTACAGGATATTAATAGTAATATTAATATTGAAGTTATCCCCCTGCGAACAGGGTGAATATATAGTCCGAACTACGAATATAACCTAAGTATGAAATCGTAGAATTAGGTAGAAATGCCTAATCGCCACACAAGTGGTCTGTAACCTAATTAGGTGAAAGTAACAGATTGGTGGGAAGCCGACCAAGAGGCTATCAAAGAAGCAAAGAAAACATACGAAGACCTGTTAAACGAGTCTTTAATAGACGACATAGAACAACAAAGAGACGATACTGTGTCTTCATTAGAAGACCAGATAGCAGCACTTGAAAAGTATGTTGAAGCTTGGGACGAGGTCTTAGATAAATTTGACACTGAAAAGAATAAGAGTATGGCTGAATTATTCTTAGGTGAGAATTGGGAAGAAATGGTTGAAAAACTAGACCCTAATATTGTCGAAGAATTTTCAGACGCTTATTATGAATTACAAAAACAATTAGAAGATACTGAAAAACAAATAGAAGATTTAACTAAAAGACAAGAAGAAGAAGAGAAATATTGGGACGAATTAATTGAAAACTTAGAGAATTATCAAGAAAAATGGGACGACATAGCAGATTCTTATGAAGACGCTCAAAATGCACTTTTAGCAAGTCAAAAACTTGGTGCTGATTGGGAACGTCAAATATTAGAACAACGTCTTGACGTACTTGAAAACTTTAAGAATAGATATAATGCTTTACTTAGTGAAATAGAAAGAGTAGAGGGAATGAGTGACGACCAGGCTTCTGGTTATCATAGTGGAATTGGTGGATTTGCACAAGGTGGAGAAGTCGATTATACTGGACTTGCTATGTTACATGGTACGCCAAGTAGACCAGAGTATGTTTTAAACAACGACCAAATGAGAAACTTGCTTAGCAATTTAACAAGACCACAAGTTATATCTAACTATAATAGCAGTTCTAGTGGAATTGTAAATAATTATAGTTTTGGAAATATTGAATTGCCTAATGTTTCTAATGCACAACAATTTGTAAACGAGTTAAAATCTTTAGTAAATACAACAAGACATCAATAAGGCGAGTTTTACTCGTCTTTTGTCTTGAAAAAGGGTTTTATTATGAAAATAATTAGTGGAAAAACAATAGATTTAAGCAATTATAAAGAAGAAGACTTACTTATAGGAAATGTAAATGGTTCTACTTTAACAATTGTTGAGGCTGAATAAAAAAAAGAGAGATAAGGAGATAGTTATGGAAGTTAGAGAATTTAAGAGTTTTTATAAAACTGTAGGTGGTGGAGAAGGACAAAAGTGTAAATATCCAACAAGACTAGACACATATGGTTGTGGTTGTCAACATGATTGCAAATATTGTTATGCTAAGTCTTTGTTAGATTTTAGAAAACTTTGGAACCCAGAACAACCAGCAGTTGCTGATATAAGAAAGATAGAAAGAACAATAAGTAAGATACCTAAAGGTTCGATAGTTAGATTAGGTGGCATGACAGACTGTTTTCAACCATGTGAGTTAGACCATAGAATAACTTATCAAACTATTAAATTATTAAATAAATATGAAATAGGATACTTAATTGTAACAAAATCTCATATTATTGCTAATGAAGAATATATGGATATATTAGATAAAGATTTGGCACATATTCAAATTACAGTAACAACACTTGACGACGATAAGTCTTTAGAATATGAAAAGGCTAGCGTACCGTCAAAAAGAGTTGAAGCAATTAAAAAATTACAAGACGCAGGATTTGATGTTGCAATTAGACTAAGTCCGTTAATACCAGAATTTATGGATTTTGATAAACTAAACTCTTTAGGAATAAATAAGGCAATAGTAGAATTTTTAAGAGTAAATCATTGGATAAAAAAATGGTTCGATATTGATTATTCAAAACATACTTTAAAAGAAGGTGGATATAATCATTTACCACTAGAAGAAAAGTTAAGAATAATTGAAAAAATAAAAATACCTACTATAAGTGTATGTGAAGATTATACAGAGCATTATGAGTATTGGCGTGATAACTTTAATCCGAATAAAGAAGATTGTTGTAATTTAAGATAAAAAGGTGGTGAGATACCTATGTGGAAAAAGATAGTTAAATTAGTTGACGTTAAGTCGTTGTTAACTTTATCTATGGCTGGTGTGATATATATATTAATTTTTAAAGGTATAGAGGTGCCAGAATATTTAACAAATCAATTTGGTATATTGGTTGGTTTTTATGTAGGTAGCCAAGTAAGAAAGAGTGGCGACGCTTAATGATAACAACAGAACAATATTTAACGCAACTAACAGAAGATAGAAAAAATATAGCAAGTAATCTTAGGTCGAAAGGTATAGATACTACTGGACAAGAAACTTTTACTGAACTTGCTGATAAAGTTAAAGAAATACCTTTTGTTGTATTTGACGGTTGGAAGGTAAAAGGTGTAGATATTAGTCATTTAGATTTACCTAAAGAGGCTTTAAATGAAATTTTAAGCAGACTTGCTGACGTAAAAAGTGAAAGTGAAGACTATGACATAACATTTGGTGGAGACAATTTAGCGAAACTAACTGTTCAAGAAATGAACGTAGCAAGAGACAAAGGCTGGAAAATATATTAGAAAGGAGGTTAAAATATGATATATCAACCACGAAGTATTCAACCTACATATAAATCTATAGACGCTAATAGTGTTGAAGAAATATCTTTGGTAATGAATACGAGTGATAGGGTTAATGCGTATAGACTAACTATATACGATATGGAAAACAATTTGTTTTATCAAGGTGAGAAAGAAGACTTTGCCGTTGAACTTTATAATGGCGACACTGGTTTTATTGAACTACCTACTGAAATAGGGTTGCAAAATGGTAGCGATTATAAGTGGATAGCAAGATTGTATCAACCTAAAAAAGATATGCAAATAACATATGGTAATATAGTAGAACCTACGACTTATGTATATACTGTTGACAATAGTGGTCTTGAAAAAGATAAATATGTTGTAACTATTGGTAATTATGCTTATGCTTTTGACACAATGAATAAATTATCAGAAGGCGATACTTTATCTTATAATACGTATGACGAAACTGTTACTCAATTACAAAATCAAGGAACAAGTAGTTATGTGTTATTGACAACAAAGATAGATACTAACATATTTGCTACATTAGAAATGACGCCACATGAAAGCACTTATAGATATACAGTTAAAGAAAATACTTTGAGGGCTGGAGATTATCATGTATCTGTAGACGGTAAAGAAATATGGTTTACAACACTATCTGATTTGAAACCAGCAACAGACGAGCAAAAAGAAGCAGGATATGAAGGAGATTATATAACTTATGACCCTGCTAATAAGAAAATAACGCAAACTTATAATGATATTACCATAACTTTAACCTCTGTAAATGCTATTCCTTTAGATGTGGTACAACAAGAAAATACAGCAACAAATGTATATTTAAAACAAAATATAAATATAAAAGAAGATATGCTTTTAACTATAGGAGACGAACAAAGAAATATTGTAAGTTATGATATTAATACTGGTCTTGCTATAGTTGACGAGGCTTTTAATCACGTACCAACTAAGTCTGATAAATATTATGTATACTCTGACTTTATAGAAACAACACCAGAGAATATGCTTTATGTTAGAAAAGTACCACAAGTACAAATAACAAATTATCAACCTGTGTTGACAACTAAAGAATATACTTTTACTGGAACATATACACAAGACGACGACGTTCCTTTGGTTTATTTTATTTGGAACTTATATTCTGTAACAGACGCAGGTGCTACATTAATAAGTACGTCTGGTAAAATATATAGTGCAAATATACAATTTAGTTATAATGGTTTTAAAACTGGAGAAACTTATAGAATAGAACTTTTATGTGAGACAGAGTATGGTGTTTTGGGGTCAACAGAAACATTAAACTTTAATGTTAATTATGAAGCTTTGCCTTATGACGATACACCTGTTGTTGTAACAGAAGAAGAACAAGGTTTAAGAGTATCATGGGCTACATTAACACAAGACCCACCATATTCTTTATATACTAAAAACGCTTATGGATATGTACAAACTAGCAATAATTCTTCTGGTGTTATATGGCTAGAAAGAAATCAAAATGTACCTAGAGGTTCTAAAGTTATTGTTGGAGAAGACGAAGTTCAAGGAACTGTACAAAAGTATAATAAAAATACTGGAGAAACGGTTTTAGAAAGACCTTTAAGTTATGCTCCAATACAAGGAGAACCTTATTATGTTTTAGCTGAACCAGATTATAATTTAACGGGAATAGAATTTTTACAAGACGTTCCTTATATTGGAGTTAATTCGGCTAAATTAAATGATAATTATTTGGTGTATGAAAAAGACGGTGGACTTGCTGTTTGGAGCGAAGATTATCAAGTAACAATGCAATTTAGACCAGACGAGGATTTCTTCTTTAGAGATAATGGTGTATATAATGAAATGGTAGAAATTGCAAGATATTCAAGTGACGATAATAGTGGCTTATATGACTTAATAATATATGCAAGAAATTATAACTTTGGTGCAATGATACCAGCACAAGACAAATATGGTCTTGTTGGAGGAACTATAAGTCAAGCAACAGAAGAAAGGAATTGTGTTTATTTATCTGGAGATGTAGATTTATCTACTAAGAAATATGTATGTCTTGTCAATTCTGGTTATATAGACGAAATTATATCTTATGACGCAGAAACACATAAGGCTGTTCTAAGTAAAGAGATGTCTGACGGTATAGCTCCAGACGAAGGAGATTATTATTTCTTATATACTGCTGTTGAGGCTAGTTTTTATGATAATCCTAGTAATGTGTTTGTTTTACAACCTACGACAACTAAAAATCCTTATTTAGATTATATATGGACAGACGACGACGTTTGGCGTGATAATTATTATTGGGTTGAAGGTGGAACTCAACTTGAAAGAGCCGCAGAAAACTGGTGGAAATTACAAATAACTAAAGACGAAATTATAGTACGAGAAGGGGGTATATAGTAAATGGCTACATTAGATAGAGTTCAATTTTATAGTCATATAACTTTAGACTTTGCTCATTTTGAACAGAAATATCAAGATAAAAACTCTGATATATTTGTAGATAAATATAAGCCTGTGGCTAACAACTATACACGCTCTCTTGTATGTTTCGAGGGTAATAATGATAGTGTTGGTATGACACAAGAGGCTTTAGGATATAAATTCTCTATATATAGGAATCAAATAGGTGACAGAACATTAGAACCAATATATACAACAAGTGTTGGACAATTATCTATAGTTGATTATAATGTTAGAAATCAAAAAGAATATCAATATTATGTATTCAAAGAAGACGACGATACATTGACATCTTCAAGGGCTGCTTTGTCTAACGTTGCAAGAACTTGTTGGTGGGATTATGCTGTTATTGGAATGGAATTAGACGACGAGGATACATTAATATATCATGTAGACCCTAGTGACATATGGTTATTTCAATCTAATGTTGCAAGTGACAGCACAACTCAAAACTTTGCAAAAACAACATATCAAACATTGGAAAAATATCCAACTGTTTCTGCTGGAAAATCTAATTATGCTTCTGGTTCATTCTCTGGACTTATCGGTAGAGTTAGAGGAAATAAATATGTAGAAGACGCTACGTTGTTGGAAGACTGGAACGATTTCTGTGCCAATTCACAATTAAAATTATTTAAAGATAGAAAAGGACATAAATACATAGTTGATGTTACTGGTAGTTCTTCACAAGTAGAAGACGCAACAAGAGAACAGGCTACAACTGTAAGTGTTAGTTGGACACAAGTTGGTAATGCTGACGACTATGTAATTATAGGTAATTAAAATGGCAAGAAGGTCTATATATCAATTACAGGCTCTTGCTGATATAGCTCGAGAATATCTTAAAACCATATATGGAGAATA
Source organism: uncultured Bacilli bacterium (assembly GCA_947632375.1). Taxonomy (GTDB): domain Bacteria; phylum Bacillota_I; class Bacilli_A; order RF39; family UBA660; genus UMGS1124. Next base: position 3,057 of record CANRPF010000010.1, on the reverse strand, counting down.
TTTAATATTAACAAGTTCTTCTAGGTATGATTTAGACGCTTTAGAAAAAGCATTAGAGACAGGAAAATATGAAGCAAAATTTAGATTATTTGTATTACACCCAGACGAAACTATAAATTATGAAATACCACAAAGTGATATTGTTTTAGGTTCAGGAAGTTATAATGAAAATTATCAAAATGGACAAAGAAGAAATTTGAATATTAATTTAATTAATACAGACGGAAAATATACACCAAATATTAATGGTTTATGGGTTCAACATAAATTTAGATTTGATATAGGAATATCTTTTAATGAAGAAACATTCTGGTTCCCTAGAGGAATTTTTATTATGGGAAATCCAACGTCTACTCATTTAGACTCTGATAAACAAGTAACATTAACTTTAGAGGATAAATTTGCTTTGTTTGAAGGTAAAATGGGAACTCTTGAAACTACTTATGAAATACCAGCGGGCACACCAATTAAAGAGGCTATAGAAGGAATATTGACTATAGATACTGGTGCTGGTTATCCATTAGATTTAAAACCAATAATATACGACCACAATTTTGACGGAATTGTAACACCTTATACATTGACGAAAGACGCTGGTTCTAACTTTGGTGAAATGATATTGGAACTTGCTGATATGTTAGGAGCAGAATGTTTTTATAATGATTTAGGTAATTTATGTTTTATAGATATAAATGAAACTATACAAGATGTTAACAAACCAATAATATGGCATTATAGCGACCAAAAGAAAGAGTTCTTAGACTCGTCTACAAGTTTTGATTTTGACAATATAGTTAATGAAGTTAATATAGTTGGAGATAACGTAAATGGTAAAATATTCTCTGCTGTTGCAAGAAATGAAGACCCTGCTTCTCCAATATGTATAAAAAGAATAGGAAGGCACGTTGATTATATAAATGACGCTGCTATATATTCAGACGAGTTAGCACAAGACAGGGCTAATTATGAGTTAAGATGTAAAAGTATTGTTGGTACATCAGTTACTGTATCAGCGGCTTTTAATCCTTTAATATTTGTAGATAATGTTATTACTATAGAAGACGAATTTTATAATTATAAAAGAGAAAAATTCATAATACAATCTTTAAGTTATAATATTGGTATGGATAATAAAATGACAATAACTTGTTCTAATTTAACTAATGCTAATGCGGCAGAAGATACTCATAAGAGATACTTGGCTGACAATGCACACAACTTTATTGTTACAGCTTATGAAGAATTTATGCTTGTTAACAATAGGTGGTAGGAGGTAGATAGATATGATAGGAAATAAATTTAGGACAAGAGAGCTCGAAGGATTTAAGGGTGTTGTATCAGACATTGTTAAAGACGAAATCAAAAGGTCTGGATTTCCAACATATAGAGCGGCTATTGTTCAAAAAGTTAACGAAGACGGGACAGTAGACGTATATCTACCACCAGACAAAGAAAATTTAGTAACTAGAGTTCTCAATAAATGCAGTGAAAAACTATCGGTTGGAGATAGTGTTGAAATAACAACTAAAAATGGTAGCCTAACTAACGCTTGGGTTGCTATAAAACATGAAACTAATGTTGAAGGTCAAGCAGAAGAAGTTGAAAGGTTAAATAGCGAAGTTGTTGTAAAAGTAAAAGACGGAAGAATTGTAACATCTACGCTTGAAAGAGACCCAGCCTTAGGTAGTGCTTTTACTGTTATTTCAGACGATATAAATTTAGACGGAATGAATATTGTCTTAAATGGTAAAAGAGGTATAACAATACAATCGCCATTTTTCAATGTAACAAAAGAAGGGCGTATAACCGCTACGTCAGGAAAAATTGGTGGTTGGGAATTAGGAGAAAGTAGACTATGGAGTGGTTCGGGAAGCAACTTTGTCGCTTTAGATAGTGGTACTGACGGAGAAAACTATTCCATATGGGCTGGTGCTGAAAAATCTAGCGACGCTCCATTTGGTGTAACTAGGGCTGGAGTTATAAAAGCTGCTTCTGGAACGATAGGTTCTTTTAACTTAAATACAAACTCTATATATAGTGGTTCTGGTAATACTATGGCTGGCGTAGGGGTTTATGGACAAAGACAAGCGTTCTGGGCAGGTTCGAGTAGCGACGGTAGTGCTCCATTTCATGTAGGACACAATGGTTCTTTGTATGCTTCTAGTGCAACTATAACTGGTAATATAACAGCCACATCTGGTAGAATTGCTGATTATACTATTGACGGTGCCCAATTAAAAGGTAATAATGTTGGTCTATCTGGGACATCTGGACAAGGCTGGGCTTTTTGGGCAGGCTCTAACGATTCTGGTAGTGCTCCATTTAGAGTAGGACACGACGGTAGTTTAAATGCGACTAACGCTTATATAACTGGAACGGTTGCTGCTTCTACAGTTACAGGTTCTACTATCTCTGGTGGTACTGTTTCTGGTTCTACCATTAGTGGTGGTAGCATTAGTATAGGTAACTCTTCTTATTATTTAAGAATGGGTAACTGGACACGAAACCCAGAGGTAAGTGGTCTTAACGTTGGCTGGGCTGGTATAAAAGCTTATAGTGGTATAGTTGCTACAAGTTTTGGTATAACAGACGCAGAAGCAGGTGTGCCAACTTTTAGTATTCAAGTACCAAGACAAGCTGGTGGCGGTTGGTATTATATGACATGGAAAGGCGGAATATTGATAAGTGCAGAATTGCGTAATTAAAATTTAGAAAAGGAGGTAAATAATGGCTAAACAAGTTATAAACAATTTAGAGTCTGGTGCTGTTGTAAGAAATAAAATTAATAGCAATTTTACAGAACTTTATGACGAAAAGGCTAGTAAAAACCATGCGTTTACAGATAGTAGTTATGGTGGTGCAACATCTAATCTTTACGGTCATGTTAAAGTTGATACATCAAATGGCTTAACTATTAATGACGGATTATTAGGAATAGCAAAATCAACACCTAACTCAACTGGTTCTGTACAATTAGCAGACTCATTGGATATAGACGACCCTAATAGAGCGTTATCGGCTTCACAGGGTAAATTATTAAATGATACGGTAAAAGAA
>CANRPF010000009.1 GCA_947632375.1 uncultured Bacilli bacterium | reverse complement strand
GTAATGCTTTATACTTGCGCAGGTAATGGTTGTCCTTGGAGTATGCCAATAAATAAAGATAACACAATGGTTTGTTCTAACCCACAAGTAAGTACATGTTGTAATGAGTGTTCTAATGTATTTAGAGTAGAAAAATTAGATGGAAATTGTTGTACATTTAGAGTTTTAGCACCTAATACAGAAGAAAGTTGCTGCAACTCTATACCATATGTTGCAACTAATAGTTTCTTTACAATGGATTTATCTTGTTGTTGTGCAATTAAGTGTCTAAGTGATACTTACGTAGAATGTGTTTAACAAAGTAAGCAAAAAGCTTACTTTTTTCATATCATTTCTTTACTATCGTATTTTATTTTGATATAATTTTATCAGTAAATACGGAGTGTAATATGAAAAAAACAGCATATTTAAGATTTAAATACATATTTGAACCATTATTATTCACAATTCTTGCGATTATATTTTCTCCTATTCTTCTTTTTTTATTCTTATTAATTGGAATAATTATAAAAATAGATAGTCCTGGAAAAATTATTTATTCACAAAAAAGAATTGGATTAAATGGTAAGCATTTTAATATATATAAGTTTAGAACTATGAAACAAGATTCTAATGATTTAGATAATTATTTTTCAAAAAAAGAATTAGAAAAATATGAAAAAAACTTTAAATTAGATAATGATCCTAGAGTTACTAAAGTTGGTAGAATATTAAGAAAGTATTCTATAGATGAGTTTCCTCAAATATTAAATGTTATAAAAGGTGATATGTCGATTATAGGACCTAGACCTATAGTAGATAAAGAAATAGAAAAATATGGCAAGTTAAAAAATAAATTTCTAAGTGTTAAACCGGGTTTAAGTGGTTATTGGACATGTCATTGTACTAAGAAAACTACTTATAAAATGAGAATGAAAATGGAATTATATTATGTAGATAACGTATCATTAAAGTTAGATTTTACTATATTCTTTGATACAGTTAAAATGTTATTTAAAAGATTATTGGAGGTAAAAAATGGAAAAGAAAAAAGAAAAGAAGAAAAACTTAATAACTAAAATATTTAGAATGGAATATAATACTTTTCAAAAAGTAATTAGTATATTTACTATGATTTATATTCCTTTCATTATTATTTTATCTTATATGATTGTTAAGGGAAAATTAACTTTATTACAATATGAATATATATTACAAGGTATAACAGTAATTAACATATTCTTTATATTTATAGCGAAATTTAATAAATATTTTAAATTTAATATAGCAGATGTATTTATATTTATATTAACTATATGTGCTATTGTATCAACTATATTTTCTGTAAAACCTGAAGTATCTTTAGTTGGTGCTAATGGTCGTAATGAAGGATTATTGATGATTCTTTGTTATTATTCTATATTTTTAGTTTGTTCTTATATTAAAGATCCTAAATATAAAAAGATGATTATTTTAACGTTCTTATTTGCTTCTTTTTTACAATTAAGAGAACCTTTTTTTAGAGCAAAAAATACAGGATTAGTAGGTCATCATAATTTCTTTGGTACTTATTGTTTATTAGTATATAGTCTTGCAACAGGAATGTTTATATTTAATTCAGAAAAGAAAGAAAAATATTTATATCTTGCTATATCAACTATATTTTTTACTTATTTAGTTTGTTGTGTTACTACTAGCGTAGTTATTGGATTATTTTTTGTATTTATTGCAATAATTGGTTATATTATTATATTAATTATTTTAAAATATAAAGGTAATTTAAAAAAAGGTAGATTAAATTCTGTTTCTACATTGTTTATAAAATTGTTTGTTGTATTCGATATGATAATTATATGCTTTATATTAGGTGGTGGTACTACTCTTTATATATTTAATGAATCTAATGCTATAAAGAAAGATTTTGCTGATGTTACTGATGGTAAATTAAGTGATGATTTTGGTAGTCAAAGAGGATTTATTTGGAAAGAAACTTTAAAAATTGTACCTAATTATTGGGTTCATGGAGCTGGTATAGATTGTTTAACTTATGCTTTTGATGGAAAATCTTTAATAACTCCTAAAACAAATAGAATTGTTGATAAAGCTCATAATGAATATTTACAAATATTAGTTACTGAAGGTGTATTATCTGTTGTTACATATATTACTTTCTTACTTTATACTTTTGTAAACTCTATAAAACATATATTTAAAAATGAAACTTTAAATAAAAGTATATATATTCCATTATTTTTAGCTTTTATTGGATATGCAATACAGGCTTTTGCAAATATAAGAGTTACTAGAGTTGCTCCATTTTTCTTCATAATATTTGGGCTATTAATAGTTAGGAATTTAAGAAATGAAAAAACAAAATGATTTACTTTCTATTATAATTCTTACTCATAATAATGAAAATTGTATTAAACTATGTTTAAATTCTTTAAAAAAGTTTATTGATTTTAATGCTGAAATTATTATAGTTGATAATAATTCTTTAGATAATACTCTTAAATATATTAAAACTTTTAAAAATAAGAATAAGTTTTTTAAAAGAATAGAAATTATAGAAAATAAGAAAAATTTAGGAGTTTCTAAATCAAGAAATCAAGCTTTAAAAATTATTAAAGGTAATTATGTATTAATATTAGATAGTGATACATATATGATAGATGATAGTATAAAAATAGGTATTAATTTTCTTAAGGAAAATAAAAATATAGGAATATGTATTCCTAAAATGTTTTATAAAAATTTAGAAATTCAAGATAATATAAGATACTATCCTACTATAACTAGCAAAATAAAAGCAGTATTAAATATATTTTTAAATAAATTACATATAAAAAAAGAGAAAGATGTTTTAGATTATAGTGATAAAAGAGAAAAAGAAAAAATATTTGAAGTAGATTATGGTATATGTGCTTACTTGCTAGCTAAAAAAGAAGTATTTGATAGTATTGGTTTTTTTGATGAGGCTATATTTTATGGACCAGAAGATGTAGATATTTGTTTAAGAGCTAAAAAAGCTGGTTTTAAAGTTTATTATAATAGTAATATTAATATAGTTCATGAAAGACAAAGACTTTCTCATAGAAAGATATTTTCTAAGATTAATTTTTATCATATACAAGGTTTAATACATTATTTTTGGAAACATAAATATTTATTTAAAATAAAAAATAATATTAATGATTAGCAATATTATTTTTTTAATATATAAAATATATGTTTAGTATTTTCTACAGGTATAAATTCTTTTGTTATATTAAAATATTTCTTTAGTATATTTCTTATTTTTTTCTTAGAATAAGACTTTATTCCTACTTCCCAATAATGTTCGTTATAACCTTCTTTTTCTATTCTCCAATTATTTATCCAAAACTTATGTATAAATATTTTAAAAGAATAATCTCCTAATTTAGGTAAATGCATTTTTATTGAGAATCTTATTTTATTATATGGTAAGCTTAAAATTATATTGTCACTATATTTTTTAAAATTTTCTATTATATTTTCAAAATAACCAAATTCAATATGTTCTAATACTTGACAACAAATTATTAAATCATACTTTTTTTTAATATATTTATTTAATTTTTTTATATCCCCTACTATATCTGGATTTAATGAAGAATCTATATCAAAAGTAGTAACTTTTTTACCTAATCCATTTAATACATTAGAAACTACATTATCTCCTTTTCCAATTAATAATATATTAGTAATATTATCATCCATTGCATAAAGTATTTGATAATAATAAGAGGACCATCTATCTATATTTATATAATTTTTAAAATTATAATGATCTTTATTTACTTGATTCATAAAATCACCAAGTTTATTATAACAAAAAAAGGCTTAAGAATTAAGCCTAATATTCATATACACCATGTATTTTTTCTAATTGTTCTTGAGTTAATTCATCTAATTCCCATGTATTATTTATTTTAGTTAATGAAAAATCTATTGTATAATCTACTGTATCATTAACACTTTCTAATTTTTTTAACTTATAATCAGTAAATAAAGATTTATCATATTCATTATCTTTTTTAAATTCATCTGCATGTTCTGTTAAATAATCATTAGATTCTTTTTCTGCACCATAATAATCATATACTGTAATTTGTGCTGTTACAGTTGCTTTATCTCCATCTATTTTTTCTTCTTTTATTTCGTATTTTAAATCTTTAAATTGTTTTAAATAAATGTCTTTATATCTTTTTGTTTGTTCTTCTGTTAATTCAGAATTATTAATATAATCATCTAATTCTATAACTATCGCTTCATCATGATTGTTATATTTTCCTAAAAGTTTTTCTACTTCATTAGTTGGTGTGCTTCCAAAACTACATGCAGTTAATACTAACATGGTAAATGTAATCGCTATTAGAGCAATTGTTTTTTTCATAATCATTCTCCTCATTACTAATATGAGTAAAATGACTTTTTTTATACTATATTTTTTTATTTATTAAGCATATTTATAAATTCTTGATAAAGTAAATTACATTTATCTTTATCCATTTCTTTTATATTTTTAGCTTTATAATCTATATTTAATTTTTTATATTTTTCTTCTCCTAATTTATGATATGGTAAGAATTCTATTTTTTTTATATTATTTATTTGTTTTAAATAATTTTTTAAAGATTCTAAATAATAATTAGTATCTGTTATATTTGGAATTATTACTTGTCTTATCCAAAAATCTTTATTTAATTTATTAGCACATTTTATAAATTCAAAACTTTCTAAAGTATTACTACCTGTAATAGTTTTATAACCAACTGAATCAGTATGTTTTACATCAAATATAATTAAATCTATATATTTAAGTAATTCTAAATAATTTCCATTACCAACACCAGCAGTATCTAATGCTATATTTATTTTATATGGTTTTAATTTTTTACATAATTCTATTATAAATTTATCATGAAGTAAAGGTTCTCCTCCTGAAAATGTAACACCACCATTTAAACCATAATAAGGTATATTATTTTTTATTATATTAAATACCTCATCTACAGTCATAGTTTTATCATTTATTGACCAGGTTTCAGGATTATGACAATATATACATCTTAATTTACAACCATTGAAAAATATAACTGTTCTAATACCTGGCCCATCTTGTGTACTAAAAGTTTCAATACTTTCTATACTAGCTTTCATAATTTTTCGTGAAAAGTCCTTGATATTACTTCTTTTTGTTGTTCTTTAGTAAGTCTATTAAATCTTACACTATATCCAGAAACTCTTATTGTCAATAATGGATATTTTTCTGGATTATTCATTGCATCTATTAAGGTTTCTCTAGTTAATACATTTACATTTAGATGATGAGCTTTTTTCTTAAAGTAACCATCTAATAAAGTTACTAAATTTTCAATTCTTGATTCTTCATCTTTTCCTAAAGAATCTGGTACTATTGAGAAAGTATTAGAAATTCCATCTTTACAACAATGTGCATAATCTAATTTTGCAACAGAATTTAAAGAAGCTATTGCACCCATAGAATCTCTTCCATGCATAGGATTTGCTCCAGGTGCAAAAGGCACTCCTTTTTTTCTGCCATCAGGTGTTGCACCGGTTTTCTTACCATAAACAACATTTGAAGTTATAGTTAATACTGACATTGTAGGTTCAGCATTTTTATAACATTTATGTTTTTTTAATTCTCCAAAGAAATAGCTAGTTAATTCTTTTGCAATATCGTCTACTCTATCATCATCATTACCATATTTAGGATAGTCACCTTCTATTATGAAATCTGTTGTTATACCATCTTCATCTCTTAAAGGTTTAACTTTAGCATATTTAATAGCGCTTAAAGAATCAACTGCAACTGAAAGACCAGCAACTCCATATGCCATATATCTATGTACATCAGTATCAATTAAAGCCATTAATACTGCTTCATAAGCATACTTATCATGCATATAATGAATAATATTCATAGCATTAGAATAAATAGTTGCGACTCTACTTAAGACTTCAAAATAATTTTTCTTAACAGTATCATAATTTAATACTTCACTCTTATTTAATCTTATGCCTTCTATAACTTTATCTTTAGTAACTTCATCTACTCCACCATTTATAGAATATAATAAAGCTTTCGCTAAATTACAACGTGCGCCAAAAAATTGCATATCATGACCAATACTCATTGCAGAAACACAACATGCTATAGCATAATCATCTCCATAAATAGGTCTCATTAAATCATCATTTTCATATTGAACAGCATCAGTATTAATACTTACCTTAGCACAATATTTTTTAAATGCCATAGGTAAATCTTTACTCCATAAGACAGTCATATTAGGTTCTGGAGATGTATCTAGATTTTCTAAAGTATGCAATATTCTAAATGAAGTTTTAGTAACCATCGATTTATTATCTTTACTAACTCCACCTATAGAACAAGTAACCCATGTAGGATCACCAGAAAATAACTCATCATAATCAGGAGTTCTTAAATGTCTAACTAATCTTAATTTAATAACAAATTGATCAATTAATTCTTGTATTTCACTTTCAGTTATTATACCTAACTTTAAATCTCTTTCAAAATATATATCAAAAAATGCATCTACTCTTCCTAAAGACATAGCAGCGCCATTATTTTCTTTAACTCCTGCAAGATATGCTAAATAAGTCCATTCAACTGCTTCAAATGAATTTTTTGCAGGCTTACTAATATCAAATCCATATGATAAAGCCATCTTCTTTAATTCTTCTAAAGCATTATATTGCATAGTGATTTCTTCTCTTAAACGAATTAAATCGTCAGTCATATCACCTAAATATATATTATCCCATTCAGATTTCTTTTCACTTTGCAATCTATCTATTCCATAAAGAGCAACTCTTCTAAAATCGCCTATTATTCTTCCTCTACCATAAGCATCAGGAAGTCCTGTTAAAAGTCCAACATGTCTAGCTTTTCTAATATCACTAGTATAAACATCAAATACACCTTGATTATGAGTTTTTCTATATTTATTAAAATACTTATCTACATCACTATTAAGTTTATATCCATAAGCATCTAACTCTTGATAAACCATACGAATTCCACCATATGGATTAACCATTCTTTTTAAAGGTGCATCAGTTTGTAAACCAAATATAACCTCATTTTCTTTATCAATATATCCAGGTTTAAATTCATTAATACCAGACATAACATTAACATCAACATCAAGAACTTTTTTATCTAATTCCTCTTTAAGTAATTTTAAACACTTATTCCAAACCTTTTCAGTTTTTTTAGTAGTTCCAACTAAAAAACTTTCATCATCATTATAAGCTTTATAATTTTTTAAAATAAAATTTTCTACATCTATATGTTCAACCCAACGCCCTGCTTTAAAATTTTCCCATTCTGTAAACATCATTCATTCACCTACTCTAAAATTATATAATAAAATAACTAAAATTTACATAACTTCATATACTTTTTTTAACAACTATACAATATAGAACGTAAAATAAAATCGTATAAAAACTTATACGATTTAAAAAACTATTTTAGGTTAACCTAAGGAATACTTATAATGAATAGAAAAGTTATAAGTATCCTACACCAAAAATAATTTGATGCCTATTTAACTATATATGGATCTGCCTTTGTTCCCTGACCTGTTACTTCCACATTAGAGTTTAATACAATGACAGGACGAAGACCATAGGTGTCACTCACTTCTTTATAGGTACTGCTCAAGTAGCTGTCGTTCACAATATTGTAGCTACCACCATTATTATTCTCCACGATGAATGCAGTATCATCAATTCCGTAACGATAACCAAGTGATATTGTCCAATAATGGATACCTGGAACTGATAAATAATAATTTTGATTATTATAATCCATTTTTTCACCATCATATACATCTGTTTTAGCACCTGCTAATGCTACTTCATCCGCCGTTAATGCTCCTATATAACTTGTAAATTCATTTGTTTTACTTAATAAGCTTACTCCTCTTGGTTGATTATATCCATTTAATCTTTGTGCAGCTTCATAATATGAATATAAATCTCCTTTATATGTATTTGTTGTATCTCCTAAGTACCATGTTTCTTCTTTTAATTTATCTTTTACACTTGTAAATTTACTATTAAACCAACTATCAAATTTCTTTTTCATACATGTATCAGTATCTGATTTACATTGGTAATAATCAGCACTATAATTATAATTTCCCCATGTACCATAACCTATAAGCGAATACTCTTCATTAGTTTTTTCACTACATGATGCATAGGAATCTTGTAATACTATTTTTGTACTTCCATCTCCTTGTATACGTACTATTTTCCAACACATATTATTAAACGTTAAATAGTTATCTGTAACATCACCTCTATAATAATAACTAGTTCCATATACATCTGATATTTGGCTTAATGTACTTTCTTTACTTTTCTCTACCATTCTATGTCTTTTTAATGTTAATTTATCTTCTGTTGCATCTATTACTTCAAATATCTCATTAGTCGTTTCTTTCCAATCATACCATATGTATTTTCCCTTTAAATTATTTAATAGTGATAAGTATCTTCCTGTTTGACTAGATTCCATTTGAAATTCATATCCAGAAATTGTATATGAGTTAGCATAATCAACATCATGATCATTAGGCATAAATGAAAATTCTCCAAAATCTTTCTCAACATATTGGTCTAGATATGCACTTGTCTCTTTTGCCGGTGTTGTTTCAGGCGATGTTCTATATGTTGTTCCATTTCTTGATGTATTACTATTTAAAAGTATCATTGTTTTTATTGGTAAACTTGCATTCTTTCCATCTGTTATATTTACTTTTGCACTAAAACTTGCACCCATATCATCTGATTGATCTGTATCATCTAAATTCTTATAAGTTACAGTTAGTGTATATGAATGTGTTGTCCCTTTATTTATTGAATTAAATATTATTGGACCATTAGTATCTGGAAATTGCACATTTTCTACTCCAATACAAGGATTATTATCATCACTTGAACAAGTTAATGTATAAACTAAGTCTTCTTTCCTTGTTAAGGTATTAGTCAAATTTTCAAAAACAACAGCATAATTTTCTATTTTAACTGTTCCTGTATTTTTTACGGAAAACGTCTTTTCTAATGTATCTCCAGGCATCATTAGATTATCGGGTTCAACAATTCCATTGCCATCATAGTATGTTAACTCTAAGTTGGCTAATGTCCCTGATATACTTTTTGAAGTTGAATTACCTATTATTTTTGTTAAGAAATATGCATACGTTATTCCAATAAGGGCTAACGTTACAATTATTATTCCCGCTATACTTACTACTATTCTTTGATTTCTATTCATTTTCTTTACCTCTCTTTTCTTTTAATAAATATTTATTAATGTCTTTTTTCAATGAAAAAAGACATTAATAAATATTTATTAATGTCTTTTTTCAATGAAAAAAGAATTGCGATAACTCTTGCTATCTTCATATTTATTATGTCATAAATTGGAATAAAAATACCCCAACAGGTAGTTGGGGTTGATTTATATTTCATTTTATGATATAAACTATTTAGGGATATATCGAAAAGGTTTTCGATGACTTCCTTGTTATGGGAAATCATCTAGACCCCTGTGGAACTAGATGATATTTATTATATTAAATTAAAAATTAAATATAAAAGAAATAAAATAATTAATTGATAAAAAAGTTTTTCTACCATAACTATCACTTCCTTTCTTAAAAAGAATGGAAGTCATCTATTACACAGTTCGATGTATAAGTTTTCATACTATCAAACTGTGTTTTTTTTAGTCAAATCACTGATTTTTATAATTAGAGCAAAAAATCGCATAAAACTTTATGCGATTTATAAATAATCAGTTTTTTACAACATATGGATCAGCTTTGGTTCCTTGGCCTGTTACCTCTGTATTAGCTTTTAACACTATTGTAGGACGCAAATTCATATCATAGCCAAGTGGTTGAGAAGCTAAAGCGCTGCCTACTACAAATACATAATCTGCATTACTATAATTTATGTTTATTCTATCAAGACCAAGTGCAAAAAATTCATTTGTTGTTGTATATAAATAATGATAATAGTTTTCGTAGCCACTTTCACTAGTTGTTACACCTGCTAAAACTGCCTCATCAGCTGTTATAGGTGCAATATAGCTCATAAATGGATTAGATTTTTTTAATAAATTTACACTTTTGGGAATATCCCAACCATTCAAACGTCTTCCTGTTTCATACATCTCATAATGTTCATACAAATTTTTATCAACCCGATAAGTTTGGTTTGTATCATCTAAATAATAAGTTTCTTCTTTTAATTTTCCTTTTACACTTGTAAATTTACTATTAAACCAAGAAGTAAACTGATTTTTCATACATGATTCAGAATCCGATGTACAATTTAAATAATCAGCTTTGGCATTAGAAGAATTTCCGCTATATCCATATGTACCTGAACCAATATTAGTTCTACTATCATCAGTATCAGCACCGCATTCTTGATTTTTATCTTGTAATATCAATTTAACACTTCCATCTCCTTGGATGCGCACTATTCTCCAACACATATTATTAAATGTTAGATAATTATCCTCAACACCACCTCGATAATAATATGATACTCCATATTGATCTTCGATTGCACTTAATGTGTTTTCTGCATTTTCTCTTCTAAGTATATGCATTTTTACTGTCAATTTGTCTTTCGTTGATTCAATTACTTCATATACTTCACTAGTTGCATAATCTGGATTCACATGAAAAACTATATATTTTCCCTTTAAAGTACTATAAATTTCCTCATAATAAGTTTTTTTGTTATTTGATAAGATAAATTGATTTCCTTCGATTCGGTACGAATCACTAGGAACTACCTCAATTCCAGACCATAGGTTCCAATCAAAATTTTTAAAAGTTACTTCAACATATTTATCTAAATTAATACTTGGATATAATGCTACATCTGTAAGGGTTTTAGTTCTAAATGTAGTACCATTTGTACTAGACATAGAATTATTTATTATTTTATATGCTAAACTATCTGTATTTGTTGAATATGGATTAACAGTTTGAAAGTCCTTAATATTTACTTTGGCACTAAAACTTTCTCCCATATCATCAGATTGGTCTATATTGTCTAAATTTTTATATGTCACAGTTAGTGTATATGAATGTGTTACAGTTGGTTCTATTGAATTATAAATAATAAAAGAATCCTCTGAAGGAAATTGTATATCATTAACCCCTTTACATGGATTTTCATCATCACTTGTACAAGTTAATGTATATATTAAATCTTCTTTTCTTGTTAATGTATTTGTTACATTTTCAAATATTACTGCATAATTATCAACTCTCGCTGTTCCCGTATTTTGTACTGAAAATGTCTTTTTTAATGTTGTTCCAGGCATTATTGGATCTGTTGGTGCAATAACTCCATTTCCATCACTATATGTTAATTCTAGATTAGCTAATGTTCCTGATATACTTTTTGATGTTGAATTACCTATTATTTTTGTTAGGAAATAAGCGTATGTTATTCCAATTAAAGCGAGCGTCACAATTATTATTCCTACTATACTTACTACTATTCTTTGATTTCTATTCATTCTTACTCCTCTTTCTTTTAATAAATATTTATTAATGTCTTTTTTTCATTGAAAAAAAGACATTAATAAATATTTATTAATGTCTTTTTTTCATTGAAAAAAAGTATTGCGATAACTCTTCGCTATCTTCATACTTATTATGTCATAAATTGAAACAAAAATACCCCAACAGATAGTTGGGGTTAATTTATATTTAATTTTCTACAACGTAAGGATTTGTTTTCGTACCTTCACCTGTGACTTTTGTATCAGCTTTTAAAACTATCGTTGGTCTTAGGCCTATTCCGCTTTGCATAATATATTCATTATACAAATTTGTGCCAACAATAAAAGCCAAATCAGCTGAATACCATTTTTCATCAAGACTTAAAGTCCAATAAAGACTATCATCATTATATAAATAATATGTGAAATTCCCATTAACTTCTGATGTTGTTGCTCCGGCCAATGCAACTTCATCTGCTGTTATTGGTGCAATATAGCTTGTAAATGGATTTGCTTTCTCTAGCAAACTCACACTTTTTTGAACACCAAATCCGTGTAATCTTCTGCCAGCTTCATACAAATCATGGCTATTATATTGATTAGGATTATAATTTGGTTCATAATGATGAGTATTGGTCGTATCACCTAAGTACCATGTTTCTTCTTTTAATTTATCTTTTACATTTTTAAAATTACTATCAAACCAAGTATCAAATTGATTTTTCATACATGTTTTAGAATCTTGACTACAATTTAAATAGTCAGCAATATTATCACGACTATATACTCTATACCCGTAAGTTCCTTGATCTATAAAAGAATTGTTAGCTTTTATATCTGAACCACATGCTTGAGTTTTATCTTCTAAAATTATTTTAATACTACCATCACCTTGAATACGTACTATTCTCCAACACATGTTATTAAATGTTAGATAATTATCAGTAACATCTCCTCGATAATAATATGAAGTTCCATATACATCTTCAATTTTACTTAATGTACTTTCAGCACTTGGTCTTACCATCAAATGAGGAATAACAGATATTGAAGATAATGTTGCATTTGTAACTTCATATACCTCGTAAGTTGTATAATCACTATTTAACATATAAGCAATATATTTTCCTTTTAAACTATTATAAACAGTTGAATATAGTGGCTTATTATTATTTGTAAAAATAAAATTATCATTCTCTATAATATAAGAATCATCATAACTTATAGTGAAATCATTATTTAAAGCAATTGTATATTCTTGTAATGGCTTATCTATAAATCTAGTTAAATCAAGGCTAGGCTTAACAGCTGGTTCTGTTAATGGTGTATCTCTATATGTTGTTCCATTTCTTGATGCATTACTATTTAAAAGTATCATAGTTTTAATTGGTAAGCTTGCATTCTTTCCATCTGTTATATTTACTTTTGCACTAAAATTTGCTCCCATATCATCTGATTGGTTTGTATCTTCTAAATTCTTATATGTTACAGTTAGTGTATATGAATGTGTTGTTCCTTTATTTATTGAATTAAATATTATTGGTCCATTATCATCTGGAAATTGTATATCTTCTATTCCAATACAAGGATTTTCATCATCACTTGAACAAGTTAATGTATATATTAAATCTTCTTTTCTTGTTAATCCATTTGTTACATTTTCAAATATTACTGCATAATTATCAACTCTAGCTGTTCCTGTATTTTGTACAGTAAATTTTTTTACTATTTCGTCTCCAGGCATCATATTAGTTTTTTTTATTACTCCGTCTTCATCTCCATATGTTAACTCTAAGTTGGCTAAAGTTCCTGATATACTTGTTGAAGTTGAATTTCCTATTATTCGGGTTAAGAAATATGCATACGTTATTCCTATTAATGCAAGTGTCACAATTATTATCCCCACTATACTTACTACTATTCTTTGATTTCTATTCATTTCTACTCCTCTTTTCTTTTAATAAATATTTATTAATGTCTTTTTTCAATGAAAAAAGACATTAATAAATATTTATTAATGTCTTTTTTCAATGAAAAAAGAATTGCGATAACTCTTACGCTATCTTCATATTTATTATGTCATAAATTGGCATAAAAATACCCCAACAGGTAGTTGGGGTTTAATTTAAGATTGCCTTTATTCTTCTTACTCCACTAGAAGAGGCTTCTTCTTTTATTATTTTAAATGTTCCTAAAACTGAGGTATGTGTAACGTGAGGACCTCCACATAATTCTTTAGATACATTTCCAATACTATATACTGTAACTATATCAGGATATCTTTCTATAAACATACATTCTGCTCCACTTTTTAATGCTGTTTCTTTATCCATTTCTTCTTTTGTTACTTTTAAATCTTCTTTAATCCATTTATTTACTAAGTCTTCTACTTTTTGTTTTTCTTCTTCTGTTAATTTATGATCACATGAGAAATCAAAACGCATTCTTTCAGTTGTTATGTTGCTACCCTTTTGGTGAACATAATCTCCTACTACTTGTTTTAAAGCAGCATTTAATAAATGGGTTGCAGTATGATATTTTGTTTCTTGTTCTCCTCTTGATGCTAATCCACCTTTAAATTTTTCTTCTGAACCTTTTCTTGATAGTTCTTGATGAGCTTTAAATTTTTCTTTGAAGCCTTCTTTATCTACTGAAATATTTTTTTCATGAGCTAATTCTTCTGTTAGTTCTATTGGGAATCCATAAGTATCATATAATTTAAATGCATTATCTTTATCTAGTTTATTATCTTTTAAATTATTTATTATTTTTTCGAATTCTTTTAGTCCTTTTTCTAAAGTTCTATTAAATTTTATTTTTTCATTTTTTAATACATCTAATACTACTTGTTCATTTTCTTCTAATTCTTTATAGTATTTTTTATATTCATTTATTATATTTTTTGCAAGTAGTTGTTCCCAATCAGTATTATTATCTATATTTAGATTTTTAGCATGTCTTATTGCACCTCTTATTAATCTTCTTAAAATATATCCTTGATCTGTATTAGATGGTTTTATTCCTGTTGGATCAGCTGATATAAATACTGCTGTTCTTATATGGTCTGCAATAATTCTCATACTTCTTTCATTTCCATAATAAGATAATCCTGTTATTTGTTCTAATAGTTTAATTGTACTTTTCCATATAGAAGATTCATAATTATCATTTACGCCTTCTAAAATAGCAACTACTCTTTCTACACCCATTCCTGTATCTACATTTTTTTTAGGTAATTCATGTATTCCTGTTTCGTCTTTTTTATATTGCATGAATACATTATTCCATATTTCTACCCATCTTGTATCTTCTGGGTCAAAATATTCTGGTATTTCTTCATCGCTTCTAAAATAAAATATTTCTGTATCTGGCCCACATGGTCCTGTTTCTCCTGCTATCCAAAAATTATCTATTTCTGTTTCTTTTATTCTTTCTTCTTTTATACCTAAACTTAACCATATTTTTTTTGTTTCTTCATCTTTTGGTATTAAGTCATTTCCTTTAAATATAGTTACTCCTAATTTTTCTATTGGTATATTTAACACTTTTGTTAGGAATTCAAAACTATAGTTTATACTTTCTTCTTTGAAATAATCTCCTAAACTCCAATTTCCTAACATTTCAAAAAAAGTATGGTGATATGTATCACCAATATTTTCTAAATCATTAGTTCTTATACATTTTTGAACATCTACTAATCTAGTTCCATAAGGATGTTGTTCTCCCATTAAATAAGGTATTAATGGTTGCATTCCTGCTGTATTAAATAATACACTTGGATCATTTTCAGGTACTACAGGCGCAGAAGGTATTTGTTTATGTCCTTTTCTAACAAAAAAATCTATATATAAATCTTTTAAATTCATATTTAAGCACTTCCTTATTTTATATATTTTAATATTTCATTTACAACTTCTAAAGCATTCATATGTGTTGAATCTATATAAATTGCATCTTTAGCTCTTTTTAATGAACCAACTTTTTTATGCATATCATTATAATCTCTATTTTTTATATTGTCAATTATCTCATTTAAACTAATATTTTGATTATTCTTTTTATATTCTTCATATCTTCTTTTAGCTCGTAAGTTTATTTCAGCATCTAAATATATTTTTATATTAGCATTAGGAAAAACATAAGTAGTTGTATCTCTTCCATCTACAACTACATTTTTACCTTTAACAAAGTTTCTTTGCCAATTAACTAATATTTTTCTAACTTCAACTATACTTGATATAGGGGATACTATTTTAGTAACATCATATTCTCTTATTTTTTTAGTTACATCTTTATTATTTAAATATATTTTATCTTCTAATATATCTATATTTATATTTTTAGCGATATTTATTATTTTTTCTTCTTCAGATATATCTATTTTATTTTCTATAGTTTTTAAAGCTACACATCTATAAGTTGCTCCTGTATCTAATCTTATATAATTTAATTTTTCTGCAAGCATATCAGCAACTTTTCCTTTACCCGCTCCACTAGGTCCATCTATTGCAATTATCATATTGTCTCCTTTCTTATAGTATAGTTATATTGCACTTTTTTTAAACTCTAAAAGTATTTCTTTTATTCTTTGTTTACTTTCACAAAATGTTTTATTAGATGCTAATTCTTCTTTTACTTTTTTAATTTCATCTTCTAATAAATTTGTATATATATCTTTATCAAATTGTTGTCTTTCAAATTTTAATACATTATTTAGTATTATTTCATTATCTACATCATAAATAGATTTTACATTAGTATATTCTTTCATATTCATTACTTCTTCTTTTGTATATTTTCTTTTTACAATAGGTTTTTGTAATTGTTTAAATAAACTTTTTTTAAAAATATATCCTCCTCTTGTATCTATTACCCATTCTGTATCAAAATTATCTTTTATTTCTAAATAATAATATTCTTTATCATTAGTTTTTTCATCTATTAATATTGGATTTAATAAAAAACTATTTATATTAGCAGATACTAAAGTATAATCTTTATCTTCTAATGCTAATGCTATATAAATAGATTGTAAAAAACCATTATCTAATTTAAAACTATCAGATAATAAAATTAAAGAAATTGGAAGTCCATTATCATAAACATGTCTTAATTTACTTATAAGACTTTCATCATAAGGTTTTACTTCATTATGCTTTAAACCTATATAAAATTGTTTAAGAAAAACATAATTAAATTTTTTCCAATTTCTTACATTACTACTCATGAAATAATACTCTTTCTTACATTTTAAGTATAGCATATTAATTTTTTAAAGCCAATAAAAAAGACGATTACTTATTTAAAAGTACTTTCATCGTCTTAATCATTTGTGATGTATATCCCATTTCATTATCATACCATGCAACCACTTTAACTAATTGAGTTCCATTTGCATCTAATACTGTAGTAGATAATCCATCAACTAAAGCTCCTACTCTTGTTCCTAATATATCACTTGATACTACAGGATCCATTGTTATTTTTATAACATCGTTTTCTTTAGATTTAAATAATTCATTAATTTCTTCTTCTGTTACTTTTTTATCTAATTCTAAACTTAAATCAATAACAGAACCATCACCTACAGGAACTCTAAATGCTTTACCATCTAATATTTTATCTAAAGAAGGTATTACTTTTCCAATAGCACTTGCAGCGCCTGTTGATGCTGGAATTATGTTTAAGCTTGCTGCTCTACCTCTTCTTGATAAAATACCTTTTTTATGAGGTACATCTAAAGTTGCTTGGTCATTAGTTATGGCATGTATTGTTGTCATAAACCCTCTTTTTATACCATATTCTTTATTTAATATATCAACTACAGGTGCAAGACAGTTAGTTGTACAACTTGCTGCACTTATAACAGCTTCTGTACCATCTAAAATATCATCATTTACACCATATACTATAGTTTTCATATCACCTTTAGCTGGTGCAGAAATTATAACATGTTTAGCTCCTGCAACAATATGTTTATATGCATCTTCTAATTTTGTAAACAATCCTGTACATTCTAAAACTAAATCTATATCAAGTTCTCTCCAAGGAAGTAATGCTGGATCTTTTTCACTATAAACTTTTATTTTTTTATCATTATACATTAAATAATCTTTTTCAAAGCTTATAGATTCTTGTTCCCAAGCTCTATGATTAGTATCATATTTTAAATAATATGCTAATTCTTCTGCAGTTGTTAAATCATTAATAGCAACTACTTCAAATTCGTCATCCTCTGTAAGTAATCTAAATGCCAATCTTCCTATTCTTCCAAATCCATTAATTGCAATCTTTTTCATAATTTTCTCCTACCCTTCATTAAATTCAGATTTACCAATAAATTCTCTTAAAACATTATCACTTGCTAAGTATTCACTACTTATTGGGAAAAAGTTTTTCAAACTATCTAATAATCTTCTGGCCATAGTATAATATGGACTATCCATTTTTACTGTGTATAAAAGAGGCTCTACATATACTTTTAAAACTCCAATTTCATAAATATATGCAGTATTTAAAATAACATCTGCCTCATCTGTATACGGAAATATATTTTCTTCTTCCCCTTTTCTAACTAAATTCCATGATTCTAATGTCTTTTCAGCATTTACTCCTCTAGTTCTATTATCTCTTACTATTCTTCTCATTAATCTTACTTCTGTTGTTGAAACATAATTATGTCTATCAATAGTTAAAGGAGTAAATGGACTAACGTATACTTTATATTTATATCTTTTATCTAAGTTTTTGCTAACTTCTCCATTTAAACCATGCAATCCTTCAACTAATATAATATCATCTTCTGTTAATTTTATTGGATCACTATCAAATGTCTTAGTATATTTTTGAAATACATATTTAGGTAATATTACTTCTTTTCCATTTAGTAAATCATTTAAATGTTTTCTAAATAAATTTACATCTATAGCTTTTAAACTTTCAAAGTCTTTCTTTCCCGTTTCATCAGGTAATATTTCATCTAATTCTTTATAATAATCATCTAAACTTATTTTTATAGTTTTTTTACCTAATGCATTTAAATATAAACCTAATTTTCTTGCTGTAGTTGTTTTTCCACTACTACTAGGTCCTCCTAAAAATACAACTTTTTTCTTTAATCTAAATATTTCTTCAGCAACTTTCATTATTGCTTCATCTATAATAATATCGTTTTTCTTAATAAAGTTTTCTATTTCTCCTAAAGAAATTATTTTATTTAAATCACTTACAAAGTGAATATTTTGTAAATTAATCCATTCATTATATTTATTAAATTCATTTAATATATTTTTTTTATTTATAAAATCTTTACCTATATAATTATCTACTAAAACAAAGTTATTATTTCCTAAATTAATTATTCTAAAATCTTTTACTAATTTAGTATTTTCAACTATATTTGAAAAAAAGTAATTATATTGTCCTAATAATTCATTTAAAGTTACTGTATCATTTATTACGTTTTCTATACTTTCTGCTTTTTCAAATTCATTATATCTATTATAATAATTTATAGCATCTTTACTACTTACAGTTATTTTTAATATTGGAAATTCTTGTTTAATATATGATCTTATTTTTTTATCTAATATATTAATATCATTAGAAGTTATTTTTCTTTTTGATATAAATTGTCCTCTCATACCTATATCTAGACTATGACAAAACTTTACATCGCAGTTTAATACTTCTTTAGCGGCAATTATAAATAAGAATTTTAAACCAGCTTTTTCACTTTTAGAATTATCCATTATATCCCTCTTTACTATCTTTAAATATATTCTATCATATATTAAAATATTTTGTCATAATTTTTTTAGTATTAATATGTAAATTATAAATAAAATATAACTAGGTGATAAAACATGTTCATTCCTACTATTCAAGAAAGTACAATTAATGGTGAAAAAGTATACGATATATACTCTAAACTTTTAGAAAGTAGAATTGTTTTTATAAATGGAGAAATAAACGATAATTTATCTAATTTAATAATATCAGAATTATTATATTTAGATTCACTTAATCATAATGATATAGACATATATATAAATAGTCCTGGTGGAAGTGTTACTTCAGGACTTGCAATAATAGATACTATGAATTATATAAAAAGTGATGTTAGAACTACTGTAACAGGTATGGCTGCTTCAATGGCTTCTTTAATACTTGCTAATGGAAAGAAAGGAAAAAGATATTCTTTAAAAAATTCTGAAGTTATGATTCATCAACCTCTTGGTCAAACTAGTGGACAAGCGACTGATATAGAAATAAATGCTAAAAGAATTATAGCGAAAAAAAAGCTTTTGAATACTATGTTATCAAATTTAACAAATCAAAAACTTAAAAAAATAGAAAAAGATACTGAGCGAGATAAGTATTTAAATTCAAAAGAAGCTTTAGAATATGGAATTATTGACTATATTATTTAATCTATATAGTCAATTTTATTTAATTCTAAAACTATACATCTTTCTCTTTTACCAAATTTATTTACAAAATAATCGTTATTAGTATCTATAAATCCTCCCTTTTTAGCAAGTTTTAATGCATAATTCATATGGTATGGAATATTTACAACTAAACTATTTACTCCATATTTTAAGAATGCTATATCACATATTTTTTTTAATGCTTTTGTTGCATAACCTCTATTTCTATATGAATAATTTACTACAATACCTAAACGATGTTTTAATGTTTTTTCGTCTAAATGAAAAGTTACATAACCTACAGGACTATTAGATATACTATCAATTATATAAGCAAAATATCTATTTTTATCTGTAGTTATTTTTTTATACCATTTATCTACATCAAAACTTTTTATACAACCACTTTCATAATCATAACCATCTAAGTTTAAATCATATCCACTATTATAACTCATAGTTTTTTCATCAGCTAATATTTCTTTATAATAATCTAATTCATCAAATTCTGGTATTTTTAAATATATTCTATCTTGATTATTTTGACTAATAAAATAATCAAATATACTATCCATAATTAAAGAAGATACTTCACTAACTTTAAAGATTAAAGATTCTTCATTCTCTTCTTTATCATTTAAAGTTTCACCAATAATTTTTACAGGAAGAAATAATACGTTATTCATTTTACAAGTATGTGCAATACTTGCACATTCTAAATCTATTGCAGCGACATCATATTTTAAAGATAAATCATTTTTTATATTTAATTTGTCTATTATTTTATCTCCACTTGCTATTTTATTAAAATAATAATTTAAATCCATTAATTCAATAACTTTTTTAGAAATATTTATTAAAGTATTAGAAATATTAAAATTATATTTTAAATCATCATAATAAATAACATCACCTATAACTATATCAAATAATTTTACAACTTTACTTATACCAACTGCTACTCCTGCATTTATAACTGCATCTACATTATATTTATCAATTAAATATTGAGTAGCACTTGCTGTAGACGTTTTACCTGTATCACATTTCATTGCTATTATTTTTCTATTATTATATACATTAGTATAAATATCTCTACTATCATCATCACTAACTAATTTATATTTAAATATATAATTGCTAAGTAAAGATTTATTAGTTACTATTATCGCTATCTTATTCATAAATACACTCCTATATTAATTTTATCATATAAATAAAAAAACAAATAATAAATATTATTTGTTCATTAATAAATTACTTTGAGATAATATTTTTTGTCTAATAAAAGGCTTTTTATCAAATGTTCTACTTCTTAGTCTTAAAATAACATCTCTTGCTTTTTCTTTTTCATTTAATGGCATATCTTCGTTAATATATTTATTATAAAAACTTCCTCCAAAATAACATAATAAATATTTTATATTTTTAGTATTTAAAGAATATATTAATGAAAACATTTGCTCATCATCCATATTTAATCTTTCTTTTAAACTTTTAATTTTATCTATTTGTTTACCACCTTTAAGTAAAAATCTTATTTTTTCAATAATAGATACTAATTCTATTTGTTTATAATCATCTAATTGATAAACCTTAAATTTATCATTTAAATTTTCTCCAAAATATTCTTTTAATAATAATTGTTCTTCTAAAGGTAATGTATTTATTATTAGATTAATTTCTTCATCAGAAAAACTTAATATTTGATTTAAAGTTAAATTGCTATAATCAAAGTATGCTCTTGGTTTTTCTAAAAGTCCTAATTCTTTTTGAACTTTATTTAATGCTCTATAATAAAGTGTCTCTACCCAAGTAATAGAACATTTTAATTCATCATTTTTACTAAATAAATGAGATATTTCTGTAAAAGATTTAGGATTTCTATCTGGTCCTAATCCTAAATGTAAAGATATTACTACTTTTTCTTTTAAAGGTAAGTCTTTTATAATACCTTTTATTTTACATAAAAGTTCATTTTTTAAAGCTTCTGTTTCAGGACTATCACAATTTTCATCTGCAATAGCATCTAATATAGTCATATTTTCATCTTGATAAAAATCTTCGATATTTAAATTAGAAGATAGATATCTTTCAATAGATAGTGCTGTAGAATCTAATATTTTTAAACTTGATGCAACTTCATGAATAGTTGGTATTCTATCTAATTCTTCTGCTTTTCTTGCTTTAGCTTTTTTATATTCTGCTATTCTCTCCATAGCACCTCTATTTGAAAAACTTAAAGATGAATTAGTATACACATATTTATCTCTAATAGCATTTTCAATATATCTATAAGCAAAAGTACTAAATTTATTACCTCTTTCTACTTTAAATAATTGCATTGCTTTATAAACACCTTCAATACCTTCTTGAAAAAAATCAGATAATGAAGCCTTAGTATTAGGAGTCTTATTATAAAAATCTAATGCAACAGAAAGAACAAGTCTCAAATTAGAACCAACTATCGCTTCTTCTTTTTCTTTATCAAAATTACCAGAATCTCTATCTTTAAAATATTGTATTAATATTGAATTATCTAAAATTGGATAATGCTCTACAATTTTCTTTAATTCTTCTATTTCACCATCAAATCTAGCCATAAAAATCCCCCTTTAAATGTCTTATAATATATCATTTATTAAAAAAAAAGTCAATTTATATGACTATTTTAAAGAAAATTCAGTATCCTTAAAAACACAACCTACATCTTCCATACTTTTTAAAGTACCATCACTTTGTATTTCAAAAGTAATAGTTTCTAAATCATCTCCAGAAAATCCATGGAACATATTTTCTAAAGAACTTAAAACAAGCTTATCATTATCTTTTTCATACTTACCATCTATAGAAGAAACACCTTCACATAAATTAACATCATATTTAAAAGTATTATCATCATATAACGTTAATGAAGAATAAGGATCTTCTGCTTGATATAAAGGTGAAAAACTAGCTTTATATTCTTCATAAACATTCTTTTTAGATACAGTATTTTTATCATCAGATACATTATTATTTTTACTATCATCATTTTG
Organism: uncultured Bacilli bacterium; assembly: GCA_947632375.1. Classification (GTDB taxonomy): domain Bacteria; phylum Bacillota_I; class Bacilli_A; order RF39; family UBA660; genus UMGS1124. Next base: position 23,458 of record CANRPF010000009.1, on the reverse strand, counting down.
ATTATTAGATTGATTATCATCAATATTACTATCTTCTTTAAAATTATTTTTTAAAGTATCAATTTCTTTTTTATACTCTTCTATTAATGCTTTATATCTATCATTATCTTTTTTAATTTCTACTACTTTTAATCCTAATACCCCTATTAATACTAATAAAATAATAGGTAAAATCCAACTAATAATATTTTTAAACATATCATTTTTCTTTTCCATATTATCTCCTAAAACATATTAATTATAGTTAATATACTAATTAAATTATTTAAAAAATGTATACCTACACTACAAAATATATTATCTGACTTATTATAAAGATAAGCAAAATATAGACCCATTCCTACATAAGATACCGATTGAATTAAACCTAAAGTTAAACTAACTCCATCTTCTAAAGGAAATATATGTAGCATTCCAAATAAAGTACCACTTAATAAAATAAATAATAAATCACTCTTAAAAGCTTTTCTAAATCCTACTCTAAATAATGTTTCTTCATAAATTGGCGCTAATATTACAGAAGTAATAAACATTAAAATAGGAGCCTTTTTAATAAATCCTTCTATTGTTTCTTGATTAACACTAACAATCGCTTCAGAATCTATTTTAAATATTTCTGTTAATATAACAGTTATAAAACCTAAAAAGTATTTTAAAACCATAAAAACAACAAACATCTGTAATATATAACAAATTATCTTTTTCTTATTCTTTTTTAATTCTTTAAAATCTTTTTTTAGTTTATCTCTATAAACAAATGTAACAATAATTAATAAAATTAACGACATTATAAAATTTAAAAATATTTGACTACCTTCAGTTAATTCATTAACATTAAATAAATATAACAATATAGAAAATATTCTACCTATAAATAAAAATATAAAAAGACAAAAAACTAATTTTAAAATATCATAAACTCTTTGTTTCATATCTACCATCCTAAATAATTAATTATTATTGCACTAGTTAATAAGTAAAACGAATATAAACTAATAGTAAACCAAATACTATTAATCTTTTTATAAACAAATGCTAATATTAGAAATAGAAAAAACATACTTAAAGAATTAACAATAACAAAACCTAAAGTACCATTTAAACTAAATGCATTAATTACACCTGCTAAAATACCACTAAAGAATATAAAAGTATCATTTCTTCTAGTTAAACTATCTATACTAAATAATATAATAGTACAATATAAATAAGGAGTTATTATATAATCTATAATTATTTTTACTATTAAATCAAAATTAAATGTTTTATTAAAAATATTATAAAAAGCATTATCTAAAACTTTAATTTTAAATATATCTCCAATAAATCTAACTACATAATCAAATAAATACATCGCTATTACTAATACAACTAAACCAACTAATAATATAAGAATATTTTTTAATAGATTTTCAGACTGTCTATGATGTCTAAAGTTCTTTTTATAAATTAAATAAATAATAAAACATATAGTAAGTTTAATTAATATATTTATAATAGTTCTTATTAAACTACTATACTTATTAATATTAATTCCTAAAAATCCAATAACTTTATAAACTAATGGTTCAAAGTATAATAAAGTTAATATTGATAGTATTATTCCTATTATGCCTACCACTTTTTTATTCATGTTACCACCTTGTATTTTAATAATATAATTTTTTTTATCTATTTACAAGTGAAAACACTTTATTTTTTAAGAATTCTTGTTAATTATAAATATTTTTCCATTTTTATAAAATGAATAAAAAACATCATTTAAACTTAAACCCTTTATATTAATTTTATTTAACAACCATGATTCAGTTTTATTTAATTGTATTAAAGTATCTTTTTGTATTTCACCATCTATAATTAATGCCATAGGATAGTCACCCTTAGTTTTTAAAAAATTATATTTAAAAATACTTAACTTACCATTAGGTTCTAAAAAAGCATACTCAACATCACCAATTGACTTAATACTAGCTTGTCTTAATTCTAATAATAAATCATCTATAGAATAACGTTGTTTAACTAATTCTTTAAAATTAAGTTTACCATTACAAATAATTAAACTAGGTTTTCCAGACATAATTTCATTAAACTTTCTAAATTTTAAAGAAATCTTAGCTAAAACAATTTCAATAATAACTAAAGCTGCAATAGGAATAATAGTTAAATATATTGGATCTTTTATATTTTCAATACTAATTGCAATAAGTTCTGCTATTAAAATAGAAATAATTAAATCAATTACTTCTAATTGACTAATTTCTCTTTTTCCCATAATTCTATAAGCAATAACTACTAAAAAATAAAAAAATATTGTTCTAAATAAAGCAGTTAATAACTCCATTAATATCACCAATATTATTATGGATATAAATAGATTTTTTTAATCAAAAATTATATAAAAATCGTATAAAAACTTATACGATTTAAAACTATTTTAGGTTAACCTAAGGAATACTTACAATGAATAGAAAAAGAAATAAGTATCCCTACACCAAAATAATTTGATGCATAATTTACTGTACTATATATGGATTATTTAACGTTCCTTCGCCTGAGACAAGAACACTAGACTCCAGAACAACCGCCGGGCGAGCGGCGAAGCGGTAGTCGTCATGTACAGCATAGTTGTCCCAGACTTCACTATAAGTTTTATTTACACAGAACGCGCGATCGGTAGACGAGTGGCCCCTGCCAGCCGACAACGTCCACCAAGAATAATCAGCAGAAATATCTAAGAAGTATGAAAGGCGGTAAGTCACTACATCATGAGCTAGGGCCCCTGCTAATGCTACTTCATCTGCTGTTAATGTTGCAACATAGTCATTTACTGTTACATTCGTCTCAGATTCTGATGGCATCAGTGTTGCATATCTATTTTCTTTTGATGTTGATACTATTCTTAAATATGGTTCATATGCCCAATTTGTAGCACTATCAGATGCAAGACTTCCATATTTTTTATCATAATCATATTTTGTTGTCCAATCTCCTATCTCCCATTCTTCATATTTTATCTTTCCTTCATATTCATCCTTTAGTGTAGGTTTATCATTTGATGGTTCTGTTTGAGAAGAATTGCTTGTTGTAAAATTTTTGTTAAACCAGTTTTGTAATTTCGTTCTTAAACAACTTGACTTACTTGATGCACAGTTTACATAATCCGCTATATATGTCGATGATTCATACGAATAACCATAATAAACGTCTGTATCTGAAAATGCATTTTCATTATTTTTGGTACTTAAACTACAAGGGCCTGATTTATCTTGCAATACTATTTTTATACTGCCATCTCCTTGTACTCTTACAATTCTCCAACACATATTATTAAATGTTAGATAGTTATCTGTTGGATTTCCTCTAAAATAATATGATTTTCCATATTTATCTTGTGTTACACTTAATTCTTTTTCACTTGCTGTAGTCTTTTCTCGTGCTGGTCCTCTAACTGGTACAGGCATATAAACTGTTCTATCTCCTGTAAAGTCAAAATCCTTTTGTCTTTGATCTGCTCTATGTAATACGTTATATGCTAATGTACCTTCTTGATATGTATTATCGATTTCTCCCCATTCGCTTCCATTTAATATATTTACTTTTGCACTGAATGTTTTTCCCATATCTGCTGATTGATTTGCATCTGGATTTTTATATGTTACTTTTATTGTATATGTATGTTTTTCTTTTGACGCTATTTCATTATTTAATATTGTTATATTTGTACTTGGAAATATTTGTTCTCCTTCTAATGCATTACATGTTCCTTTAGTACTCTCACATGTTATTGTATATACTAAGTCTGTTTTTCTTTCTAATGGATTATTTACGTTTTCAAATATAACTCCGTATAAGGATTTGTTGTCTCCCGTATTTTCTACTGTAAATGTTTTTGTTCCTACTTCTTCTCCTGGCATTATTGCTTCTTTTGGTGCAAGAATTCCATTTCCATCTCCATATTTTAATTCCAAAGTTCCTAACTTAACTGATAGGCTCTTTTCTTCAGTATTATATACAACTCTTGTCATCCAATAACCAAATGTTACTCCTATTAGAGCTAATACTACTATAAAAATTCCTACTAAACTTACAATTATCCTTCGCTCTCTTGTCATTACTTTTATACTCCTCTTTTCTTTTAATAAATATTTATTAATGTCTTTTTTCAATGAAAAAAGACATTAATAAATATTTATTAATGTCTTTTTTCAATGAAAAAAGAATTGCGATAACTCTTTGCTATCTTCATATTTATTATGTCATAAATTGATGAAAAAATACCCCATCAAGTAGTTGGGGTTTAATTATTTTATTTACAGAATATTAAAATATATTTATTAATTTATTGATGCTTATGATAAAATTAGTATGGTGATTATATGATAATTGATAAATTAATTGAAAAAGCAAAAATAAATAAAAGAACTATCGTACTTGTAGAAAGTGATGATATTAGAATATTAAAAGCTAGTGAACAAGCTACTCTACTTGATTTTGCTAATATTATATTAGTTGGAAATGAGGAACTTATTAAAAAAAATGCTAGTGATAATGATATTAATTTAGATAATATTAAAATTATTAATCCAGAGAGTTCTGATATTACTTCTAAATTAATAGATAAATTTTATAAAATTAGAAAACATAAAGGTATTACTTTAGATGATGCTAAAGATACTATTTTAAATAATTATTTATATTATGGTTGTATGTTAGTATATATGGATTATGCAGATGGTATGGTTGCTGGTGCAACTCATAAGTCTAGTGACGTTTTAAGAGCTGCTTTACAAACTTTAAAAACTAGTCCTGATGCTAATATTGTTTCTTCTTTCTTTTTAATGGATTTAGAAAATAAGTCTTTAGGTGAAAATGGATTATTTATTTTTTCTGATTGTGGTATGATTCAAAATCCTACTGATATGGAATTAGTTGATATTGCAACTGAGGCAGTTAAATCTTTTAATTCTTTAGTTGGAGGTATTCCTAAAGTTGCATTTTTATCACATTCTACTAATTTATCTAGTGATAGTGATGATGTAAGAAAAGTTAGAAGTGCTGTTAAATCTTTTAAAGAAAAAAATCCTTCTATAATAGCAGATGGCGAAATGCAATTAGATGCTGCTATTATTCCTTCTGTAAGTAAGGCTAAATTTCCTACTTCAAAAGTTGAAGGTAATGCTAATATATTAATATTTCCTGATATAGATGCTGGTAATATTTCTTATAAGATAGCAGAAAGAATTGGAAATGCTAAAGCTTATGGTCCAATAACTCAAGGTATTAAAAAACCTGTTAATGATCTTTCTAGAGGTTGTGATTATTCTGATATTGTTGGTGTTATTGCAATAACTTGTAATCAAGTAAAAAATTGATGTTGATCATCAATTTTTCTTTTTCTTTTTTCTAAATACTATTAAACTAAATAAGCATATTGATACCATTATTATTAAGTTTCTATAGTTTATTTTATTTGTTTCTAAATTTTCTTTTTTAAATAATACTTCTTCTTTACCTATTAATTTATCTTCTAAATAAATATAAATAGTACCTAATTTATCATTTTCTTTGATAGTATTATCTATATTTATTAAACCATCATAATATATTTTTAAATAATCTAAGTTAAAATTATTTGGTAAATAATATCTATGTTCTTTTGTAGATTTTATATTATAATTTATTTCTTTATCTTTCTTTTTATATATTATAGTATCTATTAATTTAGATTTTTTTAAAACTACTCTATTAGAATATGTATCTTTAAAGTAATTAAGTATATTTAATTGATCTATTAAATGTTTATGAGTATCTTGTAATCCCATTGCATTCAAAGTAATAAGTATTAATTCATTATCATCTATAATAGATTCTGTACTTAATGATAAACCACTTTTAGATGTATATCCTGATTTAGAACCATTTATTTTTATATTATTTTTATTTTCTAATTCATTTCTTTTTATAGAATTATTTATATTATTAGTTATTGTTTTATCTATAAAACTTAAATTATATTTATTTTTTGTAAAAATATCATAAAAATTTTTATTATTTAAAGCATAATCTATTAATTTATATAAATCACTACAAGTAGAATAATTATCTATATCTTTACCTATAGGATTAGAAAAATGAGTATTAGTCATTTCTAAAGTATTAGCAAGTTCATTCATTTTATCAATAAATAAAGAATAATCATTAAATACATGATTTGATAAAGTATTTGCACTATCAGCAGCACTATACATCATAGTACTATATATTAAATCTTTATATGATACTTCCATATTTTCTTCTAGTCCTATTACTACATAACCATCTAAAGATGAAATATCCTGTTTAGTTATAACTACTAATTCATCTAAACTTTTTATATTTTCTAAACTAACTAATGTAGTCATTATTTTTGTTAAACTTGCAATTGGTAATACTTGATTTTCTTCTTTACTATAAAGTATCTCATTATTAGTTCTATTTACTAATAAAGCACTTTTACTTTCTATTTCTATATCTTCAGCATAAACAAAAGATGGAATCATAATAAATGTTATTATAATAATAAAAATTTTTTTCATAATTCCTCCTTAAATACTAATAGGATTATTATCTATTTCAATATATACATTTTTTTCATTTATATATAAATCATCTATAAATTTAACAGTTTCATATAATTTTTCATCAAATTTATATTTTATTATTATTTGAAATCTATATATATTATTAACTTTAAACATATTTGCTGTATTAGGTCCTAATAATAAACTAGTTTTATCTATATTATTTTTTAAATAATTAACTATTTTATTAGCATGTTTGCTAGCTTCTTCATAGTCTTTACTACATACTTTTATTCCTAGTATATAATAATATGGTGGATAGTTTAATTTCTTTCTTTTTATCATTTCATAATTGAAAAAACCTATATAATTATTTTCTTTAACTAAAGAAAATATAACATTATCAGGATTAAATGTTTGCATAACGACTTTACTCTCAATACCACTTCTTCCAGCTCTTCCACTTACTTGACTTAATAAAGAAAATGTTTTTTCTTCACTTCTAAAATCAGGTATATTTAAAGATTCATCCGCATTTATTATTCCTACTAAACTAATTTTAGGAAAATCTAATCCTTTACTAATCATTTGAGTACCAACAATTATATCTACTTCTTCATTCATAATCATATTAATATATTTTTCATGACTACCTTTTTTAGTAGTAGTATCAGCATCCATTCTTAAAATTCTTGCAGATGGAAATAAACAATTTATCTCATTTTCTATTTTTTCTGTACCTACTCCAAAAGTTCTTATAGCATCTTCTTTACAATTAGGACATTTATTTTCTAAAAACTTTGTATATCCACAATAATGACACCTCATATTATTTTTGGATTTATGATATGTTAAAGTTATTTCACAATTAGGACATTTATATGTATAGCCACAATTTTGACAGCTAACAATTGTTGAAAATCCTCTTCTATTTAAAAGAAGCATTACTTGTTCTTTATTATTTAAAGATTTACAAATATTATCTTTTAATTCATCACTAAATAATGTATTTCTTTTTTTCATTTCTTCTCGCATATCTACTATGCTAATAGATGGCAATGAGTAATTACCTACTCTATTTGGTAAACTTAACAACTTATATACACCTTTTTTAGCTCTTGCAAATGTTTCTAAACTAGGAGTTGCACTACCTAATATTAATGGACAATTATTATATTTTGCTCTCCATTTTGCAACATCAATTGCATTATATCTAGGATTATTTTCTTGTTTATATGTAGTACTATGTTCTTCATCAATAATTATTACTCCTAAATTTTCAAGTGGTGCAAATATTGCACTTCTAGTTCCAACTACTACTTTTATTTCTTTATTATTTATTTTAGAATATTCATCATATTTTTCTCCATCTGATAATCCACTATGTAATATCGCAACATCTTTACCAAATGATTTATAAAATCTATTTACCATTTGTGTTGTTAAACTTATTTCTGGTACTAACATTATTGCAGTTTTATTTAGCTTTAATATTTTTTTTATTAAATCTATATATACTATAGTTTTACCACTACCTGTTACTCCAAATAATAAATATGTATTGGTTTCATTTAATTTTATATCTTTTATTACTTTTTCTTGTTCATTAGTTAAAGTATAGTTTTCTTTTTCTAATATATCTTTATTTATTCTATAAATTCTTTCTTTTTCTATTTTTATTAAATCTAATTCTATTAATTTTTTATATACATTAATATAATCTTTTTTATTAACTTTTCCTTTTTCTAATATATCTTTTAATAAAGTATTTCTTGCTGTTGCTCTTTTATTTTTTATAATATAGTTTTCTATTTCTTCTTTACTTTTATTTAAAATTAAGTATTCGTTATAATTTTCATAATTATTTTTTATTTCTTTTACTTTTAAACTACTAGGAAACATAGTTTGATATACTTTAATTAATGAAGAAAATGTTTCTTTTTTTATATATTTTCCTAATTCTATTAATTCAGTATTTAATTTTATTTTAGGATTTATTACATCTAATATAAAAGATGGAATATATTCTGTTTCATTGCTATCTTTAATATCTAAAACTATACCATATATATTTCTATTATTAAAGCATACCATTACTTTATTTCCTATACTTACTTTTAAATTATGAGGTATTTCGTATATAAAAGTTTTATCTAAAGATTTTATACCATATTGTATTAATACTAATGCATACATAAATAACCTCCTAATTTTTATAAAAATATTATAACACATTAAAACTCGAACTACAAAAGTCCGAGTTTAATATTCAAAATGGTGTCTCCGAGGTGACTCGAACACCTGACCGATCGCTTAGAAGGCGATTGCTCTATCCAACTGAGCTACGGAGACATCTCACGCAACAAGATGATTATATAATAAATAATTATTTTTTTCAAGTACTAACTATTATTATGTTATTTTTTTTAGAATTTATAAATATATTTATTTTGTTAATTAAAATAATATATTATAATTATGTTAAGGGTGTGGTTATATGAAAAAGATTTTTTTTATAATATTATTCATAATTAGTTCAATAAATGTATTTGCATATACTTATACAAGTTCATTTGATGATAAAATAGGAGCTTATAGTTGGTTTTCTGATCCTAGAGCATTACATTATGAATCTAAAGATAAAAAAATTAATATGACATATATTGGATATATAGATACTTTAGGTAATATAAAAGCTACACAATATAATTTTAATGATAATTCTACTTCTGATGTATTAATTAGAAGTAATTTTCAACCTGATGATCATAATAATCCTGTATTTTTTGTTTTACCTAATGAATTAGTCCTTGTAGCTTATACTAAGCATTCTGATGAACCAACTATATATTATAGAATTTCTAAAGAAAAAGGAGATATTACTACACTAGGTGAAGAAAAAGTTTTACTTGTAAAAAATAATGTTACATATCCAAATATTTTATATTTTAGTGATGATCCTAATCATATTTATTTTTGTTATAGAGGTTTAAATTGGCATCCTACTTTATTACAATTATCTATGCCTAATGAAGAAAATGATTATACTTTAAATATTACTACAGAAGAAATACAAATAGTTTCTTCTCATGTAAGTGCTCATAATAAATTAAGACCTTATATAAAATATGTTTCTGATGGTAAAAATTCTTTGTATATAGCTTTTACTTCTACTCATCCTGATGATATATATCCTAATCAAATATATTATAGTAAGATAGTATTTGAAAGTTTTAAAGAAAAGAATATAAAATTAAAAGTTAAAGCTGCTAATAATGATGTTATATCTGAAATGTTACCTATTAATATAAGTAATTATGAAAAAGAAGAATCTTTTGTTTTAGATGATTATGATAATATTAAAAGAGGTTTTGTTTGGCAAATAGCATTAGATGATAATGTTCCTGTTATTGCATATGTAAGTATTAATGAAGAAAAAAATAAACATTATTACTATTATGCTAAATGGAATAAAGAAACTAATTCTTTTAATAAAACACTTTTAGGAGTAAGTGATAAATCTATTATAGAAAGTCAAGATACTGAGAAGTGTTATAGTGGTGGTATGGCAATAGATCCTAATAATCCTAATGTAGTATATATTTCTATACCTAAAAAAGGTAAATATGGAAATTTTTTTGAAATAAAAAAAATTACATTGAATAGTAATGGTGATAAAATTGAGTCTTCTGAGTTTTTAACTAAAGATTCTAAAGAAAATAATATTAGACCATATGTAATTGATAATAATAATATTGGTCCTAAAGTTATATGGTTAAAAGGTAGATATGAATTTTGGACTATAAATACTTTATATAGAAATGCTTATGATACTAATGTTGTTACTGATTATAATTTAAAAAAAGATAACTATAATTATTATTATTCTAAATATAATGATAAAATAACTTTACATAATAATATAAAAATAATAAATGATGATATTAATAAAGATACTTTTACTATATCTATGATATATAATTTTAAATCTAAAAATGATTTAGGAGGTACTATATTAAATTTATTTAATAATAAAATAGTTTATAATGTTTTTAAAAATAATTTAAGACCTAATTTAGATATTGATTTAAAAGGATATTATAGTGAAAATGTAATAGCTGATCCTAAATTATATTTTAATACAGATCCAATTACTAATGATAATATAGTTGATATTGATGAATATATTCATTTTGTTATTACTTATGATAGAAATACTAATATTATTAGAACTTATATAAATGGATTAGTAGATCAATATATAAAATTAGATTATGATTTAGAATTAAATGGTAATAATTTAATTGGGCCTTTTAAAGGAAATGTATATAATTTAAAAATATTTGATTATTGTTTAAATGATAAAGATGTTAAAATTTTAAATTATTTAGATAGAATAGAAAATCCTTTATATAAATATATGAATTATGATTCTTTAAATTAAGAAAAGCGATATATCGCTTTTTTATATATTTTTTAATATATCTTTTATTTCTTCTTTGCTTCTAAATCCAATAAATTTGTCCTTTAGTTCACCATCTTTATAGATTAATACTGTTGGAATACTCATTACTGCAAACTTTGTTGCAAGTTCATTATGAGTATCTGTATTTACTTTAATAACATTTAAATCCATTCCTTCTAAAACGCTTCCTAACATTTTACAAGGACCACACCAATCTGCATAAAAATCTACTAAAACTACTCCGTTTTTAACTAAATCATCTAACGATTCATTTTCTAAATATTTAATCATTATTATTCTCCTTATATTTTTCAACAATGGTCTCTATATTTAATATATTAAGTTTTCCATTTTCTATTAATTTATTAGCAGAATCATAACTTAATATATTATATTTCATCAATATATCAATACTTTCTAAATTAGCTTTACTATTATCTTTTTCATTTTTTAAAACTTCATAAATTTCTTCACCACTAGATATTAATTCATCAGCAGTATCACTTAATACAGGAATATTTTTTAAAACAACCATACCATATTTACTTTCTCTAACATATGATGTTGTAGTATTTATAACAGAAGCTACGTATAATAATATAAAACATAATAATATACTTTGTAAAATACCTACTACTGCTGCTAATAATCTACATGGTAAATTTAAAAATATAGTCATTCTAATTAATTTATCTAATGCTTTAGATAACATTTTTATTATTCCAAAAACTATTCCTAAAAGTAAGACACATATTCCATATGCTAAAGCTTCATAAAATAAAATATTAGCAGCCATTATACCTTGAAAAATACCACCAAAATTCAAAAAAGGAAGTTTTTCATAAAAGAATATACTAATTGGATTCTTTAAATAAAAAGCTAATACAAAAACCAAAAACAACCCTACTAAATCAATAATACTAGAAATCAAACCACTTTTATAGCCTCTATATGCGCCCAATATTAGTATTACAACCATAATATAGTCAACTATATTCATATTTTCACCATCCAATATAATTATATTATAAAAAATATGAAAAAGAAAGAATATTATGTTAAAATATACCTAGGTGATTTTATGACAACTATTTCTTATAGAATAAGTGAAAATTTAAGAGATGAAATTATTAAATTTTATGAAGATAGAAAAATACCTAATAATCCACCATATAGTACATTTCAAGTTAAAGATATTGATTGTGTAACAACACTTTATGATTCAGGAAAAATAGTATTTCAAGGAATAGGTGCTGATATAGAAGCTTCATTTTGGATAGAACAAGAAAGAATAAAAAATAATAGATATATTATGAATGAATTAAAAAAAGATAAACAAAAAAAAGAATCTAATGATTTACCTGATTATAGATTCAAAAATATATCTACAATTGGTTCTGATGAAGTTGGTACAGGTGATTATTTTGGTCCAATAGTAGTAACTGCATCTTTTGTAGATATTAAGAAAAAGATGTTTTTAGAAGAATTAGGTATAAAAGACTCTAAAAAATTAACAGATGAAAAAATATTATCTATTGCCCCTATTTTAATTAAAGAAATTCCACATATAACATATAAATTATTACCTAAAGAATATAACGAAAAAGGTATTACAAATATGAATAAAATAAAAGCAATATTACATAATAAAGTTTTATTTAAATTAATTAATAGTGATAATTATAATTATGACAAAATAGTTATAGATCAATTTGTATATCCTAAAAAATATTTTGAACATATAAATGAAGCTAAAGATAAAATAACTAATATTACTTTTACTACTCATGCTGAAGATAAATGTTTATCAGTTGCAGTATCAAGTATTATTTCAAGATATGTATTTTTAACTTATATGAATGAATTAGGAAAAAGTTTGAATTTGAAATTATTAAAAGGTGCAGGAAGTGATGTAGATAAACAAGCTGTTAATATTGTTAAAGAATATGGATTTGATAAATTAAATGATATAGCAAAACTTAATTTTAAAAATACGTTAAAAATTAAAGAAATGCTAAATATGTAAAAAGACCATTATGAAATGGTCTTTTATATTTTAAATACTTCTAAATCGTCTTCTTCACCTAGCAATTCAGGTCCTGCATTTTTCTTTTTAGATTTACTCTTTTTATTAGATTTAGGTTGTTTTTTTGAATTATCTTTCTTACCTTTTGATTTAGATTTAATAATAATAACTATAACCAAAGCAACTATCAATACACCAATTACTGCAATTGCACTTATCATTAATAAGAAAGAACTATCAGACTTAGAAACATGAATCCTATAAGTAGTTATTTCTTCATCACTACCTATAACATTAATTTCTACTACACTTCCGTTTTGTAAATTATCATTATTTAATATTTCAACTTCTAGATCATCATCTTCTGGGACTGTAGTAAGTTCTAATTTATTTATATTTTTATCAATAGTTATATTATAATCAAATTTATTTTTATCAAATGAAATATTATATCCACCAATTACTAAAGATTCTAAATAATGAGTAGTATCTATTGTTTCTCCTTCTTTTAATCTAGTAACTGTTAAAGTATATTCTTTAGTATCTGTTGTATTTGATAAAACTATTAAAATCTTATTTTCTCCAACATTTAAAGCTTCATTACCTGTAATAGTAATTTTAGTATTAGAATCTATTGGTATAGCCTCAATATTTAAAGATTTAACATCATTTAATACTTTAAAATTATATTCAAAAGTATCTTCACTAAACTTTCCAAAATTAATATTTTTATCATTAACATCTTTAATATTTAATTCTCTTAAAGCTAATCCATTATCTTCAGTTATTGTATTAGATGTATAACATGCATAATAAGTAACATCTTTTTCTACTTTAATAACTCCTTCATTACCTTCTTTACAAGTACGAGCAGTTCCCCAACCACTAAAAGTTTTATCTTCTAAAGTAGGCAAAGTTATTTGACAATAATTTTCAGTAACATTAGTAACATTACAAGTTCTAGTTTCTTTTTTACCTGAAGAATCATTTAAATCTAAAGTTACAGTATAAACTTTTAAATTAGGATCTATAGTTGTAGTAGTTGTCGTAGGTGGAATATACGCTGGATTAAGAATTGATACAAAAGATTTTCCCTTTCCATCTGATATTTCAACTACACCTTTATCAACAGAAGCATCAAAAACTATATTTTCATTAACATTTACATTAGCTTTTTTATTAATTTTTTCATTATTAATTATTTCATATGTAAAATAATCTTTATAATCATTATCACCTTGTTTAAAAGTTAAAGTGTCTCCTTCTACTTCCGTACATGTAAATGATTTATCTTTTGGATCAAAAGTTTTACCTTCTTGATAACAAGTTAATGCATAAGTATTTAATACCGGCAATAATAATAAACTAATTAATAATAAATATTTTCTTTTCATATAATCCACCTTTTATTCTAATATTTTTTAATTATTCTATATTAACTTTTGCTTGAAAACTAGCTCCCATATAATCAGATTGATCATAAGAATTATCTTCATATGTAACCGTTAATGTATAAGTTTGGATTTCACCCACACCTATAGAATTAGTTACTATATCAGCATCACTTTTTGGAAAATTTGTTTTGCTAGCTCCATTACAAGGTATATTTTTAGAACTTTCACAAGTAAGTGTATAAACTAAACCATCACCAAGTTCGATAGGATTAACTACATTTTCAAATATAACTTTATAGCTACCAACTCTTAATGTACCTGTATTTTCTACTGTAAACGTTTTTACTAATGTATCCCCTATCATCATGTTATCGTTATTTATTAAGCCATTACCATCTTTATATTCTATCTCTAACTCACCTAAAGTACCTTCTACACTCTTATCAGTTGTATTATTACCAATTATACGAGTTAAAAAATATGCATAAGTAATACCTATTAATGCTAAAAGTAAAAATAATACAAATATTAAACTTAAAATTAATTTTTGTCTTTTATTTAATACATCTCTTCCTGCATCCATACACTAACTCCATTCTAGTATATAAAAAATATACCATAATTTTTATATTAATTCAACAAATAAAAACTTATAAATTAATTTATAAGTTTCTTTTAAACAAAATGCTTTATTTTTTCATAATATAATATAGGTGATAATATGAATCATAGAGGTTTTTTTAAAGGCTTTTTTTCTATAATATCTGTTTTAATATTAGCTTGTTTAATATTTTATCAAACAATAATTACTTTAATCTTACCATTTAGATTTAATATATTTATATTATTAATAGAAGTAGTATTATTATTTTTTATATTATACAGAATAATATGGCCTTATTAAATTTTCTGTTTTAAAAACATAATCTAAATATTTTCTAACTGTATATACATTTTTTAGTTCACTTTCACTAAAATTAATTTCTTCAGGAAGAACTAACATAATGAATAACAGTTTTTTTTCTTCTTCATTTAAAGGAAATTTTTCCATATATAATTTTAGTGGCTCACTAAAATCCATTTTTAAATATGTTCTTTTATATAATTTAACTATATCTAATATAGGAGTATCTATTACATAATTATCCCAACTAATTAAATAATCATCTTTATTTTTTATATAATGTTCTAAAGATAAATTATTATGAACTAAACTTACTCTCATTTTATTTTTATCTACACTTAATTTATACCATTCATCTATTTCTTTTTTTAAAAATACAATTGATTCAAATATCTTAGTAGAATTAACTAATAACAAATTATGACTAGGACTTACAAAAACATTATCTTCCATTTCAAAAATTAAATTATTAAAATATTCTTCCATAAAAGATACTCTACCCATTAAATTTTCATATATTGTTTTTAATTTATCATTAGTTATTTCTTTATAATAGCTAGTTTTACTATGTAATAAACTAACAACATTAATTAAATCATATAATTTTTGTTCATCATCTAAACTTAAATCTTCAACATATTCAAAAACATTAATATTTTCTCTATTATCACTTATTAATTTAGGAAAATATAAAAAACTTCTACTAGATAAATATTGATATAAATCTTTTATATTTTTTTCTTTTTTCTCTTTTATAACATAATTACCACTAGTACAATTTAATATTCTACAACTATTTTTTATAGTTACTTTATAAGGTTTATATATTTTGCTAAGTAATTCTATACTATTCATATTTAGGTATTATTATTTTATCATTTACTTTTATTTCATTTAAATTATTAAATTCTTTTAAATCATCTATAGTTGTATGATATTTTAATGCAATACTATCTAATGTATCAGTTTCACAAACTTTATGTACTTTATAAACAACAAATTTATCTTCAATTTTACCAACATTATTTAAAACTTCTTCTGTATCAATTATTTCTTTATTCTCTTCTATTACTTCATTTTCTTTTATAATTTCATTTTCTTTTATAATTTCAGTTGTTTCATTATCATTTACTATATCTATTACTCCTCTATCATCTTTCTCTTTATTTTCTTGTTTATCGATATTTTCTTCTTTATCTTCTTTAACTTCTTCTTTATTTTCTTCTTTAACTTCTTCTGTTTTGTTATTATCTAAAATATCTACAACTTCTACTTCTTTATCTCTTAAAAAATCATCTAAACTTTCCTCATTATCAAATTCTAAAACATCTTTTCTAGATCCAGATATTGAATAATCAATATTAACCATTAATTCATCTTTAGAATAATCATATATAAAATTATCTATATCAACTTTTAAAGTATTTACATCAATATCATCTTTTATATCATGTTCAAATGGAATTTTAAAGTTAAAGTTTTCTCTATTAATAGAAACTTCATGTATTTTATATTCACCATTAATTAAAAAATTTCCTTTTAACTTATTATCACTTACTAAAAAATTACTATCTAAAGATATACTTGTAATATCTTTTATATTATTTTTAAATAGCAATTCTTTTTCTAAATTATAATTTTCTCTCATATAATCATACCTTTCATAAAATTATATGAAAACTTTAAAAAAAAATACTCATTAAGAGTATCATTTTAATTCATATGGACTAGTCTTAGTACCATCACCTTTTTGTATTAAAGCTCCTTTAACAACTTTAATAACAGGTCTATAATTAACTAATTCATTAACATTTCTATATGAAATAACATTTTCATTTACTACAAATACTTTATCAATATTTTCACTATATTGAGATTTATTTAATAAAACATAATTTCCATTTAAATAAGATGTAGAAGATGATTCAGTAATTCCTGCCAACATAGCATCTTTTAATGTTAATAAACTAACATATCCATCTAATTTATTTTCACAATTATTAAATACTAACTTTTTATTTTTTAAATTAATAAAACTTTCATAATAAACATTATCATTTGAATATACATCATCTACTAAAGTATTACCAACTTCATCAATATAACCATTATCTTGATAACACCATTCACCATTTTTTAATATGTCTTTATTAGTAAGTTTATTTTCAAATTCTTTTAAAACATTTAATGTATATGAAATATCTCCTTTAATAACATTTTTTTCTTCTTTATAACCATATACATCATTTGCAATTATATAATCACCTGAAGAGTTTTCACATGTATTATTTTTATCTTCTAAAGCTAATAATACTTCTCCATCCCCACTAATATTTACTGCTCTAAAACACATATTACTAAAATTTATATAATTATTTTCAATATTACCTCTAAAATAATATCCTACTTTATTATTTTCACTAAGTCTATATAAACCATTACTTGGTGTATCATAACTTTTTAATTCACTAGAAATTGTATTACTATTTATTAATGCTCCTGCTAATGTATTATTATTTATTAAATTTCCATTTGCATTCTTAGCTTCTACTACAACTTTTAATCTAATATTTTTAGATTCATTTGAAATTGGATATTTATTATTTATCCAAATTCTTAAGAAATAATATGAACTAGGATTTTCTTTATTATCTTCATTTTTAGCTGATAAAGAATCTTTATAAATTATAGAATCACTTACATCAGATAAAGTTCTTATATCTTCACAATTTTTAGCATTATTTATACAAAATTGATAATTAATATAATTTAAATCTACTTCATTTCCTTCATCATTTACTAATTTTATATCATAATCTGCTATATAAGTTCCTGTATTATAAATATAAAAAGAATAAACATTATCAGCACTTTTAGTTGCAATATCATCTTCTGTTGGAGTCATATTTTTTAAATTAATTGTATTATCTCCATTTAAAAAACTTATCGCTAAATCTCCTACTTTAACTAATTGATAATCAGTATCAGTATCTACATCCATATATAAAGCAAAACTAGTACCAATAATTCCTAAAGCAAGAACAAAAACTATCATAACTGATACGAATGCTTCACTTTTTATAATTTTTTTTGTATAACTTTTAAAGATAGAATTTTTCATATAATCATTCCCTCTATTTATATATTTATAATATAATAAATCACTTATTTTTTCAATATAAATCTTAAATGATTAAAAAAATACATATTTTATTTGCATTTTATAATCTTTTTTGATAAAATCTAATATGTATTTAAGGAAGGAGCAAAATTATGCCTAATATTAAAAGTTCAAAAAAATCAGTAAAACAGGACATAAAAACTACAGAGGCTAATAACAGTTTTTTGACAAAAGTTAAAAATTCTATGAAAAAAGTTGAAAAAGCTATTATTCAAAATGATAAAGAAGTTGCCCAAACAGAGTTAAAAACTTTTATTTGCAACATAGATAAAGCTTGTTCAAAAGGATTAATAAATAAAAATACTTGCAATAGACAAAAAGCAAGATTAAATAAAAAAGTAAAAGAAATGGCTAATTAATCATTTCTTTTTATATTAGTTTTTGATATTATTTATTTAGGTGAATTTATGAAAAAATTAATATCAATTTTAGTTTGTGTTATTATTACAGGAGTTATTGTATTAAATTTAAATAATATTTCTGATCTTATTGCAAATTTTTTAGATAGTGATAAAAAAGTATCTATACCAAGTAGCAACGAATATAAAAGAAATTATGAATTTAAATTTGTACAAATGAGTAAAGATTATGTACCTTATAGTTATCAAGGTTTATTAAATATAATATATTCTACTTTAAATAATGGATGGGATACATTTACATTTTATTGTCCAGATGAATATACAGATTGTACTAATGATTTAAAAAATATAACTAGTGATAAAGTACTTTTATCAAATATAAATAACTTCGTTCATCCATTTAATAGTTTTCAATCTATAAATATTATTACTTCTACTACAGGAGAAATAACAATAAATGTTACTAAATTATATAGTGATGAAGATATAAAGAAAATAAATACAGGAATAGATCAAATTATAAAAGAAAAAGTACCTGATAATTTAGATTTAAAAGAAAAAATTCAAATAATACATGATTATATTATTAATAATACAAAATATGATAAAAATCATACAAGTGATACTTCTTTTACTGCAATTGGTCCTTTATTTGATGGAATTGCTGTATGTAGTGGTTATGCTGATTTAATGGAACTATTTTTAGAAAAATTTGGTTTAAAAAGTTTTAAAGTAGCAAGTGAAACTCATATTTGGAATGCTGTACTTATAGATGGTAGTTGGAAAAATTTAGATCTTACTTGGGATGATCCTATAACTAAAGATTCTGATATAGATACTTTAATACATAAATTTTTCTTAATCGATAAAAAACAATTATTAGAATTTGATACTAAGGAGCATACTTTTGATGCTACAGTTTATCAAGAATTAGAGTAATCCATTTAGGATTATTTTTTTTATAATAAGTATATATATTTCTTAATACTAATATTATAGGTGTTGATATAATCATACCTATAATACCAAAAAAGTGACTAAATAATATTATACCTATTAATATATATATTGGATTTAAATCTACATTCTTGCTAACAATTAAAGGTTGTACAAAGCTATTTTCTATTATTTGAACTGCTACTATTAAAGAACATGTAATTAAACCTAATTTAATACTTTCAGTAAATCCAATTAATACTGCAGGTATTCCTCCTATATATGGTCCTATATACGGAATAATATTTGTTAATGCACATAATAAAGCAAATAAAATTGGACTATCTAACCCTATTATAATAAATATTATAGATAATAATATAAACATAAATAATGTATCTAATAATATACTTCTAATATATAATCTTAAATCTTTACTAATATTTTTTTTCAATTTACTTGGTATAAATTTAAAATAATTATTTTTATTTTTTTGAGATAAGAAATAAAAACCAAATATTAAACTATATATAATATTAATTAATATATCAACTATATTAGTAAAACAAGAATTTATTTTTTTAATATTAGTTTTTAATATATTTTGTATATTTAAATTTTTATATAAGTCTAATAATACTTTATTGTTTAAAATATATGTTTTTATTATAGGATATATATGTTTTATTTCTTTTATTATAAGTGGAATAATATTAAATAATATAACTATTATTATTCCAATAAATAATATATATACTAAAGAAGTTATAACTACTCTATTTATCTTAAACTTATCTATAATAGGTCTTAGTATCCAAGATATAATATAACCAAAAAATAAAGGACTTAAAATAGATATAATCATACAACATAATCCTGTTACTTTAGATATTTTTATTATATGTATACCTAAATATATCGCTAATAAAATTAAAATAATATTAATAATATTTTTTCTCATATTATTAGTATTATTTTATTTTTTTATTTAATACAAGGAAATACAAATAAAAAATTAATAAATATATTGAAGGACCTAGAAAGGAATAATATGCTTAAATTAATAATAAGAGTAATAATGTATGCAATAAGTTTATTTTTATAGTCTAAAAAAATATTTTATTAATATAATGTAATAGTATTGGAGGATAATATGATAAATAAACAAAGTTTATGGTTTTTAACACTATTTAGTATTATTTTAGTACTTGCCGTTTACTATATTGCAATGCCTAATAATACACTTGCAACACTTAAAGAAAATAAAAGCGATATAGAAACTATTAATATAGAAGAAACTGATAGTCTTGCTGCACTAAGAATAGAAGCATTAGAAGAAACAGAATCCACTTTAAATGAACTTCATTCTATTTTATTAAATGAAAACTCTACTCTAGAAGAAAGAAACGATGCTTACGAAGATTTAAAAAGTTTAAATGCTAATAAAGCTAAAGAAGAACAAATAGAAAAACTAATAAAAGAAAATTTCAAATTCCAAAGTTTTGTAAAAATAAAAAAAGATACTATTTCTATAACAATTTCTAATAAAACCCACGATACAGAATTAGCTAATAACATAATTAGAAAAGTACAAGAACAATATACAGATAAAATGTATATTACAGTTAAATTTCAATAGCATTAAAATATTTTTCTCATAAAATATATTGAGTAATATTATAGAAAGTAGGATAATATGAAAAATATAATAACAAAAAGAGAAAAAGAAATATTTCAACTATTAATAGAAAATAAAAGTACAAAAGAAATTAGTAGTATATTAAATATAAGTGAAAAAACTGTACGAAATCATATATCTAATGTGATGCAAAAATTAGATGTCATTAATAGATCAAATGCTATTATTGAATTAATAAAATTAAACGAAATAAACATTAAAAAGCCGTAAAAATTACGGCTTTTTAAATAAAAAAAAATTTTAGGTTAACCTAAGGAATACTTAAAATGAATAGAAAATTTATAAGTATCCATACACCAAAATAATTTGATGCTTAATTACTGTACTACGTATGGATCTGACTTTGTTCCTTGACCAGATACCGCTACATCCTTATTTAATGTTACTGCTGGTCTAGGAGCACAATCAAAACAAGTATTAAGTCTAGAATAACTCACTCCCATATTTTCTCCAAGATAAGAAGCTAATATTAACCAAGAATTACCTGTATAAAGATAGTTACCATTTGTTTCATATGTCGTTGTGAAGCCAGCATATGAAACTTCTGTTGCGTTTAATAAACCTATATAAGCATTATTTGAACTAATTATACCTCCAAACGCATCATCCAAAGGTTGATTTATAAAATAATTTTTAAATAACAAATAATATTTTTCTTTTTCCCACTTATCATTTTTTAACAAAATTTGATAAGATGATAATTTAGTATTTAAGAAATTATCTAAATCTCCACTTATTGTTGCATTAGATTTTGATGTAGAATTTTCACATTTTTGAGTTGAATCTTCTAATACTATCTTTGTACTACCATCACCCTCTATTCTTACTATTCTCTAACACATATTTGCAAAATCTATATAATTATCTTCTACTCCGCCTCTATAATAATATGATATCCCTAAATCATCATTCATTTTTGATAGTATATTTTCTGAGCTTTTATTTGTTGATTCTATATCATAGTACTCATAATAAAATCTGCTATCTCTTATTGATGTTACTTTATAAATAGTTCCGAGGTTAGTAGACCAATTGAAGGGATTTCCATATGAGCCTCCAACTATATTTTGAACATATTTTCCTACCAACACATCAGCATTAGAACCTAAAACAATTTTTGGATTAGTCAAGGTATATACCCCTTTTATTTCATCAAATGTGTAATTATCTCCATAAATGTAATATTTATCATTAGATATAAAATAACTAGAAGAATTATTTAATTTTGTTTCTCTATTAAGATCTGAAGAATCAATGCCCGGTCTTGATGATGGTGTTTCTCTATATGTTGTTCCATTTATACCTGATTTTGAATTATTTAATACATTATATGCTAATGTATATGGGAAATCTGTTATTGTTATATCTTTTCCATCTTTAATATTTACTTTTGCTTCAAACTTTCTACCCATATCGTCTGATTGATTTATATTATCTAAATTTTTATATGTCACTGTTAATGTATATGAGTGTGTTACTGTTGGTTTTATTGAATTTAAAATTATTGGACCACTTGTAGATGGAAATACTACATTTGATACTCCATCGCATGTATTAGAATCACTACTTTTACATGTTAAAGTAAATACCAAATCGCCTTTTCTTGTTAACGTGTTAGTCAAGTTCTCAAATACTACTGCATAATTTTCTACTTTAACTGAACCTGTATTTTCTACTGTAAACGTTTTTTCTATTTTATCTCCAGGCATCATATTATCCTTAGTTACTATTCCTTCTCCATCTCCATATGTTAACTCTAGATTGGCTAATGTTCCTGATATACTTGTTGAAGTTGAATTACCTATTATCTTAGTCATGAAATATGCATACGTTATCCCTATAAGTGCGAGCGTTACAATTATTATCCCCACTATACTTACTACTATTCTTTGATTTCTATTCATTTCTACTCCTCTTTTCTTTTAATAAAT
>CANRPF010000008.1 GCA_947632375.1 uncultured Bacilli bacterium | reverse complement strand
GTTCATTTAATCAGAAACTCTGTTAAGTTTGTTTCTTATAAACATTTAAAAGAGTTTTGTAATGATTTAAGAACTATATATAAATCAAATACTGAAAAGGAGGCACGAGAAAATCTAGAGAAAGTAAAACAAAAATGGAATTCTATATATCCAACTAGCTTAAAAGTTTGGGAAGATAATTGGGAAGCAATTTGTACCTTATTTAATTATTCTAAAGAATTAAGAAAAATTATGTATACAACAAATGCCATAGAAAGCTTAAATCGATCATATCGTAAATATACAAAAACAAAAGGAGTTTTCCCAACTGATAATTCTCTTATGAAATGTCTTTATTTAGCTACTAAAAATGTAGAGAAAAAATGGACAACTAGATATCCAAATTGGGATATGATATATAATGAATTGAATATTTTATATCCTAATCGTTTAAACTGATATTTGAAAATTTAACTAATTATGATAATATTAGATTATCAAAAAAAGAGACTGACATAATCAATCTCTAATATCCTTATTACCATAGATAGGTAACTTTACACAAAGTTTTTTACACTCTCATAAAAAAGGAATTAATTTTCCTTTTTTTTGATTTTTTCAACTAAATCTTTTGCACTGCTACTTTCAAAAGCTCTTAAAATTTCAAGAGGAATAGCAAATACAATAGTATTAGATTGATCGCTTGATATATCATTTAAAGTTGACAAAGTTCTTAAATGTAAAGCCCCAGGAGAAGAAGACATTATTTCAGCAGCTTCTTTTAAATTCTTAGCAGCTTCTACTTCACCTCTAGATTTAGTTATAACTGCATTCTTTTCTCTTTCAGCTTCAGCATTTTTAGCAATTACACGTTCCATTTCAGTAGGTAATTTAATATCTTTAAGTTCAACATTTTCAACTTTAATACCCCAAGGGTCAGTTGCATCATCAATTATTTTACAAATTTCAGTAGATATTTTATCTCTTTCTGATAACAATTCATCTAAAGAAACACTTCCAACAGCATTACGCATTGTTGTTTGAGCAAGTTGACTTACAGCATAATGATAATTTTCTACTGCAATAATAGCTTTGCTAGCATCGAATATTTTATAATATATTACTGCATTTATTCTAACAGAAACATTATCTTTACTAATAGCATCTTGTTCAGGAACATCAGCAACTTTAGTTCTAATATCTACTTTTTTAAAAGATTGAATAATAGGTAATACTAAATTCCAACCTGGATCTAAAGTGCGTTTAAATTTACCTAATTGAAATAATATACCTCTTTCATATTCATTAATTTGTTTAATAGAAGATAGTAATATAATACCAAGTATTATTAAAAATATAATAAAAAATGCCATGATAACTCCTTTCAAACTTATAATATACCAATAATAATTCTTATTCAATAAAAATTGACTTTTTTAATAATTTATTTTAATATTAAAATAGGTGAATATAATGAAAAGCATAAATTTAACTAAAAATGAAGTTAAATCAAAAAATATAGTTTTAATTATTACATCAATAATAACTTTACTAATAGGTCTATCGTTTTTCTTTACAGATTTTATACCATTAATAGATAGTGAATCATTATTTTATATAGTAATGCTTTTATATTTTGGTATATCTTTTGCAAACTATATGCTAACTAAAAATATGACAGGAATGCATTATTTATACATTTCTTTAGTATCTATGATAGCAGGATTTAGTGGTTTTAAGTTTATAGATAATCCTACTAATATAGTTATAGCATTAACTTTATGCTTTTGGTTTATAACTATGATAATTATTAAATTAATAAGAATAAATATACTTAGAAATGAACGTAATTATTCAGTATTTGTAAATTTATTTTCACTTAGTATGTTTATATTATTAGGTATATTAACAATTACTAATATATATGTAGAAATAACTAATGCAAGTATGATGTTAGGATTCTTCTTTACAGTTAATGGTTTATTAGATTTAATAGAAAATATAGGAAACATTAAATTTTGTAAATAAAATTTGACATATTTAACATAAATAATTATAATAATAACGAAATCAGTGATAAAAGACATGATTATTAAATCAATTTATAAAGAGAGTTCATGGTTGGTGTAAATGAATTAAATATTTAATAATTACTACTTTTTAGAGAAATTAATAATTTCCGGATAAATCCGTTAAAATTAAAAAAGTATAATAGGATGGTACCGTGCAATAGCACTCCTTGGTAGCATCTTTTTTTATTAGGAGGTAAAAATGTTAATAGAAGTATTTAAACAATCTAGTATAAAATTAAGTGGAAAATATAAAATATATTTTGATCCATATAAAATAGATTATGAATATCATGATGCAGATTATATATTTATAACCCATGATCATTATGATCACTTTGATATAGAATCAATAAATAAGATAATAAAAGAAAATACTTATATAATAGTACCTCAAGTATTAAAAGATATTAAATTTAAAAATGTATTTGTAGTAGATGTAAATAAAGAATATAAATTAAATGATATTACATTTACAACAACTTATGCTTATAATAAAAATAAAAAATTTCATCCTAAAGATTCTAATTACGTTGGTTATAATATATTAATAGATAATACATTATACTATATTATGGGAGATACTGATGTAGTAGATGAAATAACCAAAATAAATACAGATATATGTTTTATACCAATAGGAGGAACATATACAATGGATGTTTATGAAGCTAAAGATTATATTAATACAATAAAACCTAAAAAAGTAATACCAATACATTATGGAAGTATAGTAGGAGATATTAACTTAGGTAATAAATTTAAAAGTATGATAAATAAAGATATAGAAGTAGAAATACATATAGGAGGATAAAATGATAAATATAAAAGAAGATGAATATTTAAATAAATTAAATCATAGTTGTGCTCATATGATGGCACAAGCTGTAAAACATTTATATCCAAATGCTAAATTTTGGGTAGGACCTGTAATAGAAGATGGTTTTTATTACGATATAGATTTAGGGGGTGTTACACTAACTGATGAAGATTTAGATAATATCTCTCGTGAAATGAAAAAAATAGCGAAAGATGGTAAAAGAATAGTTAGAAATGAAATATCAAAAAAAGAAGCATTAGAAATGTTTAAAGATGATCCATATAAATTAGATTTAATTAATCGTATGGATGAAAAAGATACAGTAATATCAACTTATACTCAAGGAGATTTTACAGATCTTTGTAGAGGGCCACATGTAGATACAGTTAAAGAATGTAAAAATTTTAAATTATTAAAATTTAGTGGAGCTTACTTTAAAGGGGACTCTAATAATAAAATGTTACAAAGAATATATGGAGTATGTTTTAAAACAGAAGAAGAATTAAATGAACATATACAACAGTTAGAAGAAGCTAAACAAAGAGATCATAGAAAAATAGGTAAAGATTTAGGTATATTTATGACTCATGATTTAGTAGGTAAGGGATTACCAATGTACTTACCAAATGGATATATAATTTGGGAATTATTAGAAAATTATATAAAAGAAAAAGAAAAAAAATTAGGTTATCTTCATGTATTAACACCACCATTAGGAAATGTAGAATTATATAAAACTTCAGGACATTGGGATCACTATAAAGATAATATGTTTCCAAAAATGGAAGTTGAAGGAGAAGAATTTGTTCTAAGACCAATGAATTGTCCTCATCATATGATGATTTATTCAAACGAAATACACTCATATAGAGACTTACCTATTAGAATAGGAGAAATAGCAAGAGACTGTAGATTTGAAGCTAGTGGTGCATTAAAAGGAATAGAAAGAGTAAGAACATTTTGTCAAAATGATGCACATTTATTCGTAACACCAGAACAAATAGAAGAAGAATTCTCATCAGTAGTAAACTTAATATTAGAAGTATATAAAGAACTAAATATAACAAATTATCATTTTGAATTATCACTAAGAGACAAAGAAGATAAAATAAAATATTATCAAGATGATAAAATGTGGGAAAATGCAGAAAATATACTAAGAAAAGTATTAGATAATATAGGTATAAAATATACAGAAAAAATAGGAGAAGCAGCATTCTATGGACCTAAATTAGACGTACAAGTAAAACCTGCTGTAGGACCAGAATACACATTATCTACTTGTCAATTAGATTTCTGTTTACCAATGAAATTTGACTTAACATATGTAGATAAAGATGGAGAAAGAAAAACACCTGTAGTATTACATAGAGCAGTATTTGGTAGTCTAGATAGATTTATTGCATACTACCTAGAAGAAACTAAAGGAGCATTACCATTATGGCTATCACCTACAGAAGTAAATATATTGCCTGTTAATAACAACTTTCACTTAGAATACTCAAAAGAAATATTTAATCTATTAAAAGAAAATAATATAAGAGTTAAATTAGATGATAGAGAAGAAAAAGTAGGATATAGAATGAGAGAATCGGTACTTAAAAAAATACCAATTACATTAATACTAGGTCAAAGAGAAACTGATAATAATGAAATATCTTATAGAGTATATGGAAGCGAAGAAACCATAACTTTACCTAAAGAAGAATTTATAAATAAATTAAATACTTCTATACTAGAAAAAAACAATAATATAAATTAACCCCAACTACCTGTTGGGGTATTTTTATTCCAATTTATGACATAATAAGTATGAAGATAGCAAGAGTTATCGCAATTCTTTTTTCAATGAAAAAAGACATTAATAAATATTTATTAATGTCTTTTTTCAATGAAAAAAGACATTAATAAATATTTATTAAAAGAAAAGAGGAGTAAGAATGAATAGAAATCAAAGAATAGTAGTAAGTATAATAGGGATAATAATTGTGACGTTAGCACTGATAGGAATAACATACGCTTATTTCTTAACAAAGATAATAGGTAATTCAACTTCAACAAGTATATCAGGAACATTAGCAGATTTAGAGTTAACATATGGAGATGGTAATGGAGTTATTGCACCAACAGATCCAATTATGCCAAATACAACATTAACACCAAAAGAATTTACAGTTAAAAATACAGGTTCAGTTAAAGTAGAAAATTATGCAGTAGTATTTGAGAACTTGACTAATACGTTAACAAGAAAAGAAGATTTGGTTTATACGTTAGAGTGTTCAAGCGATGATAATAATCCATGTAATGGAGTTGATAATATAGCATTTCCTTCAACAAATGGTTCAATAATTTTAAACACAATAGAACCAACTGTAACACATTCATATACATTAACAATAACCTATAAAAATTTAGAAAATGTGAATCAATCAGATGATATGGGCGCAACATTCAGTGCTAAAGTAAATATAATGGATGGTAAAGAATTTGGACAGCCAATAAAGACTGTAGTACTTACTCAAGCAAAAAATGCAACAGGAGAAACAACAGGAGAAACTTTTTTTAGAGAAAAACCATTAACAGAACCTGCCCTTAATGTAAGTCATAACTTTAATTGTATTGAAAAAGAATCTGAAGAATTTACGTTTGTTCCTCAAGATTATGGTTTAGCTTATGCTGATTCATATTCAAAATCAACACAATCGACAAGCTTAAGTTTAATAGATGATACGGTAAGTAGTTATAATTCTTCTTACAGTAATTTAAATGGGAAATATATGACCTTTTACAATATGTCTTGGGGTACAACTAGCGAAATATTTGAAGTAATAGATGCAAAAAAAGATAAATTAACATTAAAAAGACATGAAATTGTGTATGAAAGCAAAGAAAGTACATTAAGTCAAATATCTGATTTATACGGAACTTCTTATTATTATAGAGGTGAAATAGAAGATAATTATTTGACATTTAATAATATGTGCTGGAGGATAGTACGTATCCAAGGAGATGGAAGTACTAAAATTACATTATATGATGCTTATTCGCCATGTGAAAGAAGTCATGGAGAAGGATGGGCTTTTATTGGAGAAGGATCTTATGGATATAATGGAACAGGATATTCTAATAATAAAGCTGATTATTTAAATTGTACATCGAATTCAGGTACATGCATGAAAAATAAATTTGACACTTGGTTTAATGAGAATTTTAAAAATGTAAAAGATAAGTTAAAAGAAGAAACATGGTATTTAGGAAGTACAACAAATACATATAAAAAAAGTTCTTATTCATATTATGAAGCAGGGCAAAGATTAAATGGATATGGAACAACAAGAGGAGTAAGTTTATTATCAAAAACAAATGGATTTAAAAGTTATATAGGAGCATTAACAGCAGATGAAGTGGCATTAGCAGGTGCTAAAACACATGGAGATGGAGATTCATATCAGAATATAATAAATAATAATTATTATTTATATATACCAGATTATAGTTATTTAACTATGTCTCTTGATTATAGATATGGTAATCAAGATAATGCGTTTTCTGTTGAGGGATATATTTCTGGAGCAAATGTATATTCAAGTTACTTTTCTTTGCGCCCTGTTATTGTTCTTGCATCTAATGTAACAGTAACAGGTCAAGGAACTAAGTCTGATCCTTATATAGTTAAATAGGCATCAAATTATTTTGGTGTAGGAATACTTATAACTTTTCTATTCATTATAAGTACTCCTTAGATTAACCTAAAATAGTTTTTTAAATCGTATAACTTTTTATACGATTTTTTTATATGAAAATAATTTTTTTGAAATTAGCACTCATATATTGACAAGTGCTAAACATAATATTATAATGGAGTTAGCACTGAAAAGTTTTGTGTGCTAAAGGAAGTGATTCTGTGGGCGAAAGACAAAGTGAACTTTTAAAAGCTATTGTTGAATCTTATATAAAAAATGTTAAGCCTGTTGGTTCTAAATCTTTATGTAAGAAGTTTAATTGTTCATCTGCAACTATAAGAAATGATATGAGTTATCTTGAGGAATTAGGTTATTTAGAAAAGACTCATACTAGTAGTGGTAGAGTTCCTAGTGAAAAAGGGTATCACTATTATGTAGAAAATCTTATGAAACCGAAAGAAATAACCGGTGAAGATTTATTAAAGTTACAAACTATTATGGATAATAAGGAATTGGTATTATCTGATGCAATTTTAAAATGTATGGAAATTATTAGTGACATTACTAATTATACAAGTATAGTTTTAGGTAAGAATAGTGAACATAATCTTTTAAAACAAATTAGTATAATTCCTATAGATAATAAAAAAGTTGTAGCAGTTTTAGTTACTAGTACAGGACATGTTGAAAATAAGCAAGCAAATATTCCTAATGATATTAGTGTTAAAGAAATAGTTAAGACAGGAGAGATTATCAATAGATCATTAATAGGTACTCCTATTAGTCAGATTCTTGAGAAGTTAGAATTAGAGATAAAACCACAGATTGCAAAGACTATGGAAAAGTATGAGGAGTTATGTAGTTTCTTCTATGATGCTTTTTCAGATTTTAAAGAGAAGACTGATGATGATATATTCTTTAGTGGAAAAACTAATATTTTAAGTCAACCTGAATATAATGAACCAGGTAAAATAAAAGAAATTATTTCTAAATTAGAAAATATAGAATTGGTTAAGAATATTGAAACTGATAATAAAGATATTAAAATATATATAGGAAGTCAAAATAATTTTGATCCTGATACAACTGTTATTAAAACGAGTTATAACGTTGATGGTGAAACAGGTACTCTAGCGATTATAGGACCTAAAAGAATGGAATATGATAAAGTTGTACCACTTTTAAATTATTTGAAGAATTTTATAGAAAGGTAATTTATGGAAGAAAAACAAGAAGAACTAAAGGAAAAGTTAGATAAAACTAAAAAAGAAAGTAATGCTAAAGAAAAACATGAAAAAAAGAATAAACATTTTGAAGAAGAAATTAGCAAATTAAAAGAAGAAATAGGTGTTAAAGATGAAAAGATTCTTAGAATTCAAGCTGAAATGATGAATTTTAAGAGAAGAAAAGAAGAAGAAACTTCTAATATGTTAAAATATGCTAATGAAGATATTTTAAAATCTTTACTTCCTATAGTTGATAATTTTGAAAGAGCAATTAATTTAGATGATAATGATTTAAGTGATGAGGTTTCTAAATTTTTAAGTGGATTTAAGATGATATATACTGATATTGTTGGTATATTTAATGGTAATGAAGTTAAAGAAATAGAAGCTGAAGGGGTTGAATTCAATCCGGTATATCATCAAGCTGTATTAGTTGAGCATGATGAGTCTAAACCTGCCGGTGTAGTACTTGAGGTATTACAAAAAGGTTATATGTATAAAGATAAAGTTATTAGACCTTCAATGGTTAAGGTTAATCAATAAAAGAAAGAAAAGGAATGATAAAATATGGGAAAAATAATAGGTATTGATTTAGGTACAACTAACTCTTGTGTTGCTGTACTAGAAGGTGGAGAACCAAAAGTAATTACAAATGCTGAAGGAGATAGAACTACTCCAAGTGTTGTTGCATTTAAAAATGATGGAGAAGAAATTGTTGGTATTACTGCAAAACATCAAGCAGTAACTAATCCTAATAAAACTGTTTCTTCTATTAAGAGAAAAATGGGAACTAGTGAAAAAGTAGAAATTGATGGAAAGAAATATACTCCAGAAGAAATAAGTGCAAAAATTTTAATGAAATTGAAAAAAGATGCAGAAAGTTATTTAGGAGAAACTGTTACTAAGGCAGTTATTACAGTTCCTGCATACTTTAATGATGCTGAAAGACAAGCTACTAAAAATGCTGGTAAGATTGCTGGTTTAGAAGTTGAAAGAATTGTTAATGAACCAACTGCAGCTGCTTTAGCTTATGGTTTAGATAAACAAGATAAGTTACAAACTATATTAGTTTATGATTTAGGTGGAGGTACTTTTGACGTATCAATACTTGAATTAGGTGATGGTGTTTTTGAAGTTAAAGCTACTAGTGGTAATAATAGATTAGGTGGAGATGACTTCGATAAACGTTTAATGGATTATATGGTAGATGAATTCAAGAAGGAAAACGGAATTGATTTATCTAAAGATAAAATGGCAATGCAACGTATTAAAGACGCTGCAGAAAAAGCTAAGAAAGATTTAAGTAGTATGACTACAACTAATATTAATTTACCTTTCTTAACTCAAAATGATAATGGTCCAATTCATATGGATATGACTATTACTCGTGCTAAATTTGAAAATTTATGTAAAGATTTATTCGATTCTACTTTAGATTCAGTTAGAAAAGCTATGAAAGACGCTAAAATGTCAAAAGGTGATATTGATCAAGTTGTATTAGTTGGTGGTTCAAGTAGAATACCTTATATTCAAAATTTAATTAAAGATGAATTAGGAAAAGAACCTAATAAGAGTGTTAACCCTGATGAAGTAGTTGCTATGGGAGCTGCTATTCAAGGTGGAGTATTAACAGGAGAAGTTGATGATTTAGTATTATTAGATGTTACTCCATTATCTTTAGGAATTGAAACTTTAGGTGATGTTATGACTGTATTAATACCAAGAAATACAACTATTCCAACAAGTAAATCTCAAGTATTCTCTACAGCAGTAGATAATCAACCAGCTGTTGATATCCATGTATTACAAGGTGAAAGACCAATGGCAGCCGATAATAAGACATTAGGAAGATTCCAGCTTTCAGATATTCCAGCTGCACCAAGAGGAGTTCCTCAAATTGAAGTTAAGTTTGATATTGATGCAAATGGTATTGTTAATGTAACTGCTAAAGATTTAGGTACTAATAAAGAACAACATATTACAATTACTTCAAATACAAATTTAACTGATGAAGAAATTGATAAGATGATGAAAGAAGCAGAAGCTAATAAAGAAGCAGATGAAAAGAAGAAAGCTGAAGCTGATGCAAGAAATGAAGCTGAACAAATGATTTTTGCAACTGAAAAGTCTATTAAAGATTTAGGCGATAAAATAACAGATGATGAAAAGAAAGAAGCAGAAGATAAAATAAATGATTTGAAGAAATCTTTGGAAGGCAACGATGTTGATGACATTAAAGATAAGACTCAAAAATTAAATGATGTAGCGATGAAGTATGCATCTCGTGTATATGAAGAAGCTGCTAAAAATAATCAAGCAAATAATAATAGTGATGATTCTAATGATGCTAGTGAAGCAGAATTTGTAAATAAAGATTAATAGAGATTAGATTTCTAATCTCTTACTTTAAGTTTAAGGAGATATATGGAAAAATTACGTAATGAAATTAGTGATGAATATAAATGGGATTTAAAAAAATTAATAAAAGATAAAGATGAATGGGAATCTTCTTTAAAAAAGTTAGATTCTTTAGCAGATAAAATTAAGTCTTTTGAAAATCATATTTATGATGATGAAAATAAATTATATGAATTTTTAGAATTTAATGATGAATTTAATATATTATTAGAAAAAGTATATTTATATGCTCATTTATTCTTTAGTGAAGATATGTCTAATAATGAAGCTATTAAACTTAATATGTTAGTAGAATCTAAAATGGAAAAATATAATACTATGTTATCTTTTATAGCAACTGAGTTAATGTCTAAATCTTATGATGAATTTTTATCTTTAACTAAGAAAAATAAAAAGTTAGATAAATATAAGTTTTATATGGAAAAAACTTTTAGATATCAAAAATTTACATTATCTAAAGAAGAAGAAAAAATTATTGCAGAAGCTTCTAATACATTAAGTACTCCTGAAGATGTTTTTGATAATATAGATAATGTCGATGTTAAATTTGATGAAATATTAGATGAATCTGGTAATAAAGTAACTCTTACTAATGCTAATTATTCTTTATTTATAAGATCTTATGATAGAAATGTTAGAAAGAATGCTTTTGATGCATTATATAAATATTATAAGGGTTTAATAAATACTATAGCAGCTAATTATAAGGGATTAATTAAAAATGAGTTTTTTATATCTAAAATTAGAACTTTTGATAGTCCTTTAGATTATTCTTTATATAGTGATAATTTTGATAGAAAGATTTATGATAATTTAATTAATGTAGTTCATAAAAATTTAGATGTTTTTTATAAATATGTTGATATAAAGAAAAGATTATTAAATTTAGATGAAATGCATTTATATGATATGTATGTAAATGTTTCTAATATTTCTAAGACTTTTCCTTTTGAAGATGGTAAATCTTTATTATTTGATGCATTAAAACCATTAGGCGAAGAATATTTAAATAATTTAAAGAAAGCTTTTAGTGATAAATGGATAGATATATATCCAAATCGTTCTAAGAAAAGTGGAGCTTATGAAATAAATGCTTATAGAGTTGATCCTTATGTATCAGTAAATTATGTAGATAATTTTGATTCTGTAAGTACTTTAGCTCATGAATTAGGACATGCAATGCATTCTTATTATTCTGATTCTAATCAAGAATATGTTTATTGTCATTATCCAATTTATTTAGCAGAAATTGCATCTACTGTAAATGAAATGCTTCTTAAGGAATATATGTATAAAAATGCTAAAACTAATGAAGAAAAAATTTCTTATTTAACTTCTATATTAGAAATTATTAGAACTACTATTTTTAGACAAACTATGTTTGCTGAATTTGAAAGTGTTATTTTTGATAAATATCAAAAACAAATTCCAATAACAAAAGATGAATTATGTAATACTTATTATGAATTAAATAAATTATATTTTGGTGATAAAGTTGTATGTGATTCTGATATACAATATGAATGGGCTAGAATTCCACATTTTTATACACCATTTTATGTATATAAATATGCAACTAGTTTATGTGCATCAATTTATATAGTAAAAAAGATCTTAGAAGGTAATTCTAATATAAGAGAAAATTATTTAAATTTCTTAAAAAGTGGATGTTCAAAATATCCAAATGATACTTTGAAATTAATTGGAATAGATGCTTTTGATACTAAATATCTTGAAGAAGCGATGGATTATTTTAAAGAGTTAGTTAATGAATTAGATGAATTGACAAAGGAGGTATAATATGGCTAAAGATTATTATAAAACTTTGGGTGTTGATAAAAATGCTAGCGATGAAGAAATTAAAAGAGCTTTTAGAAAACTTGCAAAACAATATCATCCTGATGTAAATAAAGAAGAAGGAGCTCAAGAGAAGTTTAAAGAAATAGGAGAAGCTTACTCAGTTTTATCAGATCCAAATAAACGTCGTCAATATGATCAATTTGGTTCTGCCGCATTTGATGGTAGTGCAGGTGGTGGATTCGGAGGATTTTCCGGAGGAGGATTTTCTGGATTTGGCTTTGAAGATATTGATTTAGGAGATATATTTGAACAATTTATGGGTGGTGGTTTTTCTAGTAGACATAAAAAAGGCTCAAAAAGACAAACTAAAGGTGATGACACTTTAGTACATATTAATCTTACTTTTGATGAAGCTATATATGGAACTGAGAAAGAATTTACTGTAAATATAAAAGAAAAATGTCCAGAATGTAATGGTGTTGGTGGACATAATTCTAAAACTTGTCCAGATTGTAATGGTAGAGGTAGAGTTGTTTCTGAACAAAGAACTATTTTAGGAATGTTTCAAACTGAAACTACTTGTAGTAAGTGTGGTGGAAGTGGTACTGTTTTTGAAACTACATGTAATAACTGTAGAGGTAAAGGCTTAATTTCTGTTAAGAAAAACTTAAAAGTACGTGTTCCAAGAGGTGTAGATAATGAAGATCAATTGAGGATGGCTGGTAAAGGTTCAGCAGGTGAAAATGGAGGACCTAACGGAGATGTATATATAGAATTTTCTGTAAAGGACCATCCTATTTATAGAAGAGATAAAAGTGATATTTATATAGATATGCCAATTACTTTAACAGATGCTATAATGGGAGCTAAAAAAGAAGTTATGACTCCACAAGGTAAAGTTAAAGTAGAAGTACCTTCTGGCACTCAAAATGGAGATAAAGTAAAATTACGTGGTAAAGGTATAGATGATGAAAAATATAATAAAAAAGGTGATACTTATATAATTTATAATGTAGTAATACCTACTAAATTAGATAGAGCTCAAAAGAAGTTAATAAAAGAATTAAGTGAAACTGATTTAGAACAAGAAGAACAATTTAAAAAGTTTTATCAATATAATTAGGAGTTAAATACTCCTTTTTTTACTATTTAAAGTTTGGTATAATTAATAAAATCATATTTATTTAAATAAAATTTAATGAAGTGAGTGGTTGTATGAAGAATGTTGTTATTTTTGGAGGTGGAACAGGACAATCTAATTTATTATCAGGATTGAAACTTTTCCCTTTAAATGTTTGTGCAGTTATAAGTGTTTCTGATAGTGGTTCATCAACAGGAATTTTAAAAAGAGAAATGAGTATACCTGCAGTTGGAGATGTTGCAAAAGTACTTTTATATATGTCAAATGCTGATAAAGATTTAACAGATTTATTATCATATAGATTTGATAATCCATCATTAGAAAGACATCCTATTAAAAATCTTTTATTAGCAGCATTAGTAGATCAAAAAGGAAATTTAACAGAAGCTATTGATTTCATGTGTAAGCTTTTAAAAATAAATGGTAGAGTATTACCTATAACAGAAGAGAAAGTTGATTTAATAGGTACTATGGAAGATGATAGTATTGTATTAGGTGAAGATAATATAACTAAATCAGAAAAGAAAATAAAATCTATAAAATATGATAAAGATTTTGTTATAAATAAAGAAGTATTTAAAGCTATTAGAAATGCTGATTTAATAATTTTATCTCCAGGTTCTATTTATACAAGTTTATTACCACATTTAATATTAAAAGAAGTTAGAGATGAAATTAATAATTCTAAAGCTAAAGTTATGTATATCTCTAATTTATTTACACAACCAGGAGAAACAGATGATTTTAAAGTAAGTAATCACTTAGAAATATTAAAAGAATATGTAAAAATAGATGTTGTATTAGCAAATGATAAAAAAATACCTAGTTATATGATGAAAAAGTATTTAGTAAAAGAACAAAAAGATGTTGTTAAAATTGATAAAAAAAGAATAGAAGCAATGAAAATTAAGTTAATTAGTGATAAACTTTATAATTTATCTAAAATGGATGGAACTATTAAACATGACCCTTTAAAAACTGCTTATTTAATTTTTTCTTATTTAATGGATGAGGTATAGATATGAGTTTTACTACAAGAATAAAAGATGAAATAACTAAAACTATTCAAAATGATATTGCAAGTAGAATAGAGTTGCTATCTTATATGAAATTAAGTATGGTAGAAGATTCTAATAAAATATCTTTGTTTATAGAAAATGCTAGTGTTGCAAGATATATTTTTAAATTAATTAAACAAACTTATAATATAAATATTAATTTAACAATAAGATTACAGAAAAAATTTAATATAAAAAGAATCTTTATATTATCATTTTCAGAAAAAATAAATATATTAAAAGAAGAAATAAAAGATTTAGAAAATATTTTAAATAATACAGAAGAAGAAATGTCTGCTTACTTAAAAGGAGCATTCTTATGTTCTGGTTCTATAAATGATCCAAGTAAAAGTAAATATCATTTAGAATTTTTAGTTAATTATATAGAAGATGCTAATTTAATTAATAAAGTTATGCATTCACTTAATTTTAATAGTAAAGTAATCTCAAGAGATAAAGGATATATGGTATATTTAAAAGCAAGTGAAGAAATAAGTGATTTTATAAAGTTATTAGGTGCTAATAATTCTCTTTTCTATTATGAGGATATAAGAATATATAGAGATCATAAAAATATGGTTAATAGGCTTAATAATTGTGAACAAGCTAATATAGAAAAAAGTATGAAGACATGTAAAGAACAACTTGATAATATTAATTATTTAATTAAACATGATTTAATTGATTTATTAGATGATAAAATAAAATTAGTTATAGAGTATAGAATAAAATATCCTGAAACTACTATGAACGAACTAGCTAATATTATTTCTTTAGAAACAGAAAATAAAGTTAGTAAATCATGTATTAATCATTATTTTAGAAAAATAAAAGATTTAGTAAATAAGTCTAATTCAAAAAATGAAAATTAAGTATAAAATTTCATTTTTTTTGCTTTTAAATATATTAAAATATGTTAGAATAATATTTAGCGAGTATATTCTGAAAAGAGGTAAGGTATTTTGATACATTTTGTAATATGTGATAATAAAACTAATGAATTAGATAAAATAATAAATAATAAACGAAAAGTATTAATTAGAGGTCATTCTTCAAGAAGAATTCCAAATAGTAGAATATTTGTTGATGATGAATTATATTTTGTTTTAAAAGGAGAAAATTATAGCAAATATCATGCCGTTGTAGTAGATGCTTTAAGTTATTCTAAATTAACTAAAAATGAAATAGATGAAATATTTGATAATTATAAAGATCTTTTAGATTTAGAAAAATCTGAAGAAGAAAAATGGAAAAAGAAATGTTTATGTATTATTAAATTTAAAGATTTAAAAGAAATAGATGAAATAAAAATACCTAAATATTCTTCGCTATGTGATTGGATGATGTTTGAATCATTAGAAGATTTAAATAAAAAGGGGGATTAGTATGGCAAATAAAAAAAATAATACAAAAAAGACTAAAACAAAAGTATCTTCAAACAAAAAACAACCTAAAAAAACATCAACTAAGCCAAAGAAAACTCAAACTAAGATTAAAAAAAATAATAATTTATTAGTTAAAACATTAGAAAATAATTCTAATTATAAAAAAGCTGAAAATTTATATAAAGAAAAAAAATATGAAGAAGCTTATCAAATATATTTAGATTTATCTAAAGAATTTTTAAAAGATAAAAAAATATATAAAAGATTAATAGAATGCTATACAAAAGATTATTCTTATAAAGAAAAAAATACTGAATTTAATAAAACACTAAATGAATATATAACTACTTATAAATTGTTATGTAATGCTAAAGAAATAAAATATTTAGACAATAGATTAGATGAATATAAACATGTAAAATGTAAAGGTAAAAAGAGTAAATTCTTATTAATATTCTTTTTTGGTTGGTTTGGAATACATAAATTTATAGAAAAAAAATATTTATTAGGTATAATTTATTTATTTACTTTTGGATTATTAGGATTTGGAGTTATTTATGATTTAATTCAAGATTATAATGAATATGAAGATAATTTTCAAAGTGATTTAGTTAGATATTTTATATCATTTTGTATATTATCATTATCTTATATATTTAAAAATAATGATAATTTCTATTGCTTTGTATTAGGTTCTATTATATTTTTACCATTTATATATAGCAAGATACTTAAATTTATTCCTCATATTATTAAATTAATT
The DNA here is from genome assembly GCA_947632375.1 of uncultured Bacilli bacterium. Classification (GTDB taxonomy): domain Bacteria; phylum Bacillota_I; class Bacilli_A; order RF39; family UBA660; genus UMGS1124. Next base: position 31,788 of record CANRPF010000008.1, on the reverse strand, counting down.
GTAATAGCAGTACTAATTTATTTTGGTTTTAAAAATGATCCTATTATTGGTGAAATACCAAATAGTTTTATAGGTACTTGGAATAGTATGAGTGAAAATACTAATATTAAACAAATAGAAATCAATTCAAATACAGGAACCGTTAAATTTACTGATAGAGAAGATGAAACAGGAAAAATAGAATATGATTCTAAGAAGGGAATATTAACTATAGCAGTAAATGAAATAAAATATTATAAATTTATATTAAATGATAATACTAAATTATGTTCTTATAATGAAGCAGAAACTTGTATTATAAGTTTTGCAAAATAGGATAAGCTTATGAAATTAATTGAAGATGCAATTTATGGATTTATAGTTGGAGATGTATATGGTTTAAGTATTTTAGATAATGATTTAAATACTATGAAATTAAAAAGAAATAAAACTCTTAATATAGATAAAGGATGTTTTTCTTCTTTAACTACATTTCTTTTAGCAAGTATTGATTCCATAAATAAAAATAATGATATTATAATAGATGATATTTTATCTAGAATGTGTATGTCTTTAATATTAGGTAAATATACAAATAATGGTAAAGTATATGATTTAGATAATAATACTTTAAAAATATTAGAATTTTATTCTAAAAAAAATACTTTAGAAGGATATAAAGTAGGTTCATCAAGTGCATATTTTATTAGCAAGATAATACCTATTTCTTTATATTCTTATGCTAAAGATAATGATTTTTCTAACTTTTTAAAAATAGCAAGTATATTTTCTTTAAATAATGAAGATATATTAGGACTATATATTTATAATAGCTACTTAATTAATATATTAAATGGACTTGATAAAGTAAAAGCTTTAAAAATAGATATACCAGAATATTTAAAAGATAACAAATATTATTATAAAGATATATTAAAGGGTAAATTTAAAAAAAATAAATTAATATTTGATGATAGTATTTATAATACTTTATATGTAGTATTTTATACTATATTTAATTCTAAATCATTTGAAGATATATTAATATTAGGAGCTAGCTATCCATATAAAAAGAATTTATATTTATCTTTATCTACTATAATTGGTGGAATAATATATGGAAAAGATTCAATCCCTAGCTATTTATTAAAAGATATAAAAAATAAAAAAGATATTAATAAATATATAAAAGAATTTGAAAGGAATGTATTATGAAAAAATATTTAAAATATATAATATTTATATTAATAGTTATAGTTTTAATTATAGGACTTAGAGTTAAGAAAGAAGATTATTTAAAAGGAAAATATAATATTGAAATTAATATAGAAAATTATGGTTCAATGTATTTAGAATTAGATGCAGATACTGCTCCTATAACAGTAACTAATTTTGTTAATTTAGTTAAGAATAAATTCTATGATGGTTTAACAATTCATAGAGTAGTAAGTGGATTTATGATTCAAGGTGGACAAAGTTCTAGTGAAATGGTAGATACTATTAAAGGAGAATTTAGTGAAAATGGCGTAAAAAATGATATAAGTCATAAAAGAGGTGTTATATCAATGGCACGTGTTTCAGGTGATAATAATTCAGCATCTAGTCAATTTTTTATAATGCATGAAGATGATCCTTCTTTAGATGGTTCTTATGCTGCATTTGGTCATGTTACTAAAGGTATAGAAATTGTTGATGAAATTGTTAAAGATGTAGCAAAATACGGCGATGAAAATGGTATTTTACCTTTAGAAAATCAACCTAAAATTAACTATATAAAAATGGTAGAGAAAGACTAAATTTTAGTCTTTTTTTAATAATTATGTCAATTTTAAAAAAATAATTGGAAAATAATGTAGTATAAATTGACTTTAATATGATTTTTATGATACTATAATTGTAGTATAGAGTGTGATAATATGAATAAAAAGACAACTATAATTGTTGGTATTGCAAGTATATTTATTTTATCTTTTATTGTTATAGCAGTTACTTATGCATTCTATTATACTAATTTTAAAGGAAATGGTAGTGCAACTAGTATATCTGTAACGATAGGTTCAAAAGCTAAGGTTGCATATACTGATTATTCAGTTAGCAATATCAGTGCTATTATTGCGCCCGGATATAAACATGTTAAAAATTTTGAAATAAGAAATACAGGGGAAATGCGAGCTAATTATTCCATATATTTAATGGAAGTAGATAATGATTTTATAAGAAATGAAGACGTTACTTACGTTTTATATAGAACAAATAACAGAGATTTAATAAACGAAAATGATTTAAGTAAATGGGATATAGTATCAAGTGGAACTTATCCAAAGACAGATTCTTTATTAGTTTCTAATGAAGTATTAGAAAATCCAAATGATTTTTATTATTACGCATTTAAAGTAAATTATAATAGTATAGATGGCGTAGAACAAAATATAGATATGGGACATACTTTTTCTGGAAAAATTCAAATATCAGGGTCACCATATGAATTAAATAGTTTTGAATCTTCTACTTTAGCTTATAATATTTTAAATAATGCATTAAATGCAACTAATGGAACAATTTATAAAAACTCATTTAGAACAGTACCAGGAAAAGAAGTTAGTTTAAATGATGAAGCTATATTAACAACAGCAAAAGATGATTTTAGTACTAGCTATTATTTTAGAGGTAATGTAGAAAATAATTATGTAGAAGTAAACAATGTATGTTTTAGAATAGTACGTATTCAAGGAGATGGAACGATTAAACTTGCTTTAGCAAATGATGGAGTTTGTGCTGATGCAAGTAGTAATACTGCTTTTATTGGTAGCAATTTATTTGATTCTAAAGAAGCCATAAAAACTTGGTATGAATCTAAAAACTTTACTAATACTGCAGAAACTTATTGGTGTAATGGAACTAATTCATTCGATACTGATTTAGAAAATACAAGTCCTTCATTAGTTTGTAATGGAGAAAGATTTGTTGATAAAGTATCTTATTTAACAGTTGATGAAGTTGCATTAGCAGGTAGTATTTATGGAGATAGTAATAATAATAATTATTTAACAGAAAATACAGATAGTTCATGGTGGACATCATCATTAAATAATTCTTCTAATATGTCATATATTGTTAATGGAAAAAATGGAATAGCGATTGGTGGCTTAGATACAAATAATTATATAAGACCTGCAATAATTTTAAAAAGAAATGTTAATTATTTAAGTGGTGATGGTACTAAGACAAATCCATATAGGGTGAACTAATGAAAGTTAAAGTTTATATAATGCATTCTGATAAAATAGATTATAAAGAAGAACTTTATAAGCCTCTTTTAAAAGAAGGATTAATGGATGAGTTTTATTTGATTTTACCATTATCTAATAGGTATTCTAATAGTTATGTAAAAGAATTAATATCTGATGCTGATATTATAATTTGTGATTTGACTAAAGTTAATTTTTTCTTAAATGTAGAAATTAAATGGGCAAATAAGGAAAATAAAGAAGTTTATTATTTTATTCAAAAAGATGATAAAAATATAAAAAAATATAATAAATTTAAATTAAATTTTTTTGAAAATAGAGAAGATTTTATTAAATCTGTTAAAACTTTATTACAAAGTTTAAATAAAAAAGAAATATTACTTAGGAGAGAAAATATTTATTGTTTAGGTAAAATTGAAAAATAATATTTATTCTTCTTTTTTATTATGATAAAATTAATTATATAATAAGGGATGGTTATATGAATAATAAAGTAGCACCTAATATAATTCAAGGCGAACATTATAGATTTACAGTACTTAGTGATATATTGATTAGATTAGAATATAGTGAAACAGGACATTTTTTAGATGAATTAACCGAATTAGTTAAAAATAGATCATTTACACCACCAAAGATAAAGGCGCAACAAGATGAAAAGTTTTTAGTTATAGAAACTAATTATTTTAGGTTAGAATATGTTAAAGAAAGGCCTTTTCAAGGAACTAAATTTGTACCAGAACAAAATTTAAAAGTTATATTAAAAGATACAGAAAAATATTGGTATTTTGGCCATGTAGAAGCTAGAAATTTTAAAACTGTTGGCTATAGTTTAGATAACAAAGAAAATATAAATTTAACTAATAAAGGATTATATTCTACAGATGGATTTGTAAGTATAGATGATTCTACTTCTTTAATAATTAAAGAAGATAAATTCTATAAAAGAAATGAAAAAGAAGTAGATACTTATCTTTTTATGTATAAAAGAGATTTTGGTTTAGTATTAAGAGATTATTTTCAATTAACAGGAAAACCTAATATGATACCTAGATATATGTTTGGTAATATTTGGAATAAAGTCGCTAGCTACACTGATCAAAATATGATGGATTTAATAAATAAATTTAATAAAAATGGTATACCTATTAACGCTATTTTATTAGGTGATGAATGGCATATTAAAAATGATTTATCTTATGGATTAAGTTGGAATAGTGATTTATTTATTGATTATGTAAAATTTATTGAGTTTTTAAAAATGAAAAATGTATATTTAGGTGTAACTATTAATCCTATAGAAATAACTGATAAAGAAAAAAATTATAAAGAGTTTTTAAATGAAACTAAATTACCTGATAAAAAGGGTAAAGTTATGTTAAATGTATATAATAAAGATGTTATGGATAGCTATTTTAAAAACTTTATAGATGATTTAATAGATAATAAAGGTATTAGTTTTTTCCTATTAGATTTTAATAATAATAAAGATTTATATACTTTAAGAGTAATGAATTATTATCATACAAAATACTTTCATGATAAGAGATTAAAAATGCCAATTTTAAGTAGAAATGGATTAGTTAATACTCATTCATTAAATATAATATATACAGGAAAAACATTAGTTAGTTGGAAAGTATTAGAAGCACTTCCTGAATATAATAGTAGTGCTTGTAATATGGGACTAAGTTTTATAAGCAATGATATTGGTGGATTTTATGGTGGTATAGAAGATGATGAGTTATATCGTAGATATGTACAATTAGGTACTTTTAGTCCAATAATGAGACTATCAAGTGATAAAGATAAGTATTATAAAAGAGAACCTTGGGCTTGGGATGTACATACATTAGGTATAGTATCTTATTATTTAAAGTTTAGAAGTAAATTAATTCCATATTTATATAGTGAAGCATATAATTATTGTGAAACAGGTCTTCCTATTATGCAACCAATATATTATAATTTTCCAGAATTATATGATGAACCACTTTATAAAAACGAATATTATTTAGGTAGAGGATTATTTGTATGTCCTATTACAAAGCCAAAAAATTTAGTAATGAATAGAACTATTCAGAGTTTATTTTTACCTCATGGTGTATGGTATGAGTTTAAAACAGGTATAAAATATATTGGTAATAAAAGATATATTTCATTTTATAAAGATGAAGATTATCCTTTTTTTGCAACTCAAGGAAGTATTATTCCACTAGCTATCTTAGATGAAAATAATTTAAATGATTCTAATAATCCAAGTGGTTTTGAAATACATATCTTTCCTGGAAAAAGTAATTCTTATATGATATATGAAGATTCTCCAATACATAAAAATAAAGATTCTTATGTAAAAACTATGATAGATTATAATTATATGTTAAATAATTATACTGTTATAATTAGATATGAATTAACTGATGCATCATTAATACCAGATACAAGAAAATATAAAATATTATTTAGAAATACAAGAATGCCAAATGATATTGAAGTACATTTTGGAGAAGAAGTATATACTGATTATAAACATTATATAGAAGATAATGATTTTATAATAGAATTTGAGAATATTAATTCTTTAAAACAAATAACTATAAATTGTAAAGGACAAGATATAGAAATAGATTCAGTAAGAATTGTTAATTCAGATATAGATAATATAATAAGTGATTTAAAAATAAAAACTAGTTTAAAATCTTTAGTTAGCAATATAATGTTTAGTGATGATGAAATAAGAAAAAAGAGAATAGAGATAAGAAAACTAAGAAGAAGAGGTTTAGGACCTAAATATGTTAATATGTTTTTAAAACTATTAGAATACTTAGATGTAAATATATAACGCTTAAATAGCGTTTTTTTATATTGTATTTTATGATAGAATATATTTAGGTGTAATTATGAAGTTTATAAAAGAAAACAAAAATTTATTATTAAAATATTTATTAATTATAGTTTCTAATATAATAATTGTTATATTAAGTAATTATTATTTTAAAAACTCATATTATAAAGATTTATATATGTTATTTATAATAATTATATTTGATTTTATTATATATTTCTATCATGGTAAAGTTAAATTTAATTATGTATATGATTTTATAGTTAATATAATAATTTGTTTATCATTAATGTTTATTAATGATAAAATGTCTTATTTTATAACTATGTTTAATGTTACTTTTTCTAATAATATTGTATTTATGAGAAGTAGAATAGTAGATAAATTTTGGATTAAAACTTTACAATATGTACTTATATTTATACTTGCTGTAATTGAAATGTTTATATGTGGTTTTATATATTTATGTATATTTCATAGATGAATTAATTTTAATTCATTTTTTTTATATATTTTAATATTATTTATTAGGAGCGTGATAATAATGGAAATTTTAAAAGTATCTAGCAAAAGCAATCCTAGTAAAGTAGCAGGAGCTATTGCAAATGTTTTTAGAGAAAATGGTAGTGTTGAAATACAAACTATCGGTGCTGGAAGTTTAAATCAAGCAATTAAATCAATTTGTATTGCAAGAGGATTTTTAGCTCCTTCTGGACAAAATTTAGTTGTAATACCAGCATTTTCAGATATTATAATTGATGGAGAGGAAAAGACTGCTATTAAGTTAGTAGTTGAAGCTATGTAATATGATTAATATATTAATAGGTATATTTTATATAGCGTTAATCGCTTTAGTTTCTTATCTTTTATATTATATAATTAAAATTGCTATCAAAGATGCTTTTTTAGAATTAGATTATAAAGTACCTGATAGTGAAGAGACAACGTATGAAAATACAGATATTAAAGAAAAAGACGAAGAATGATTCTTCGTCTATTTTATATAGCTTTTTTGATTATAGTAAGCTTTTATATTTATTAATATTATAGGAACGAATATAGCTAAGTTAGATAGATTATACATAAATTTTTTAGTAAAATCTAAAGCTAATATTAAAAGGGCTACCCATATTAATATAGATATAAAATGTAAATATTGTTTTTTATAAATAATGCTTGTTATAGTTAATATACTAATAAATATTACCATAGTAATTATTAAAGCCCACCAAGTTGATGTATACATATTTTGTATTAATAATGTAAGATCATTTGAACTTTCTTTAAAGCTTAATTTATCTTGATAACTCATAAATATTAATAAATATACTGATAATATACTTTCAAGTACTGTTAATATAATAAGCAGTTTGCTATTGTTTTTTAATTTTTTCATTTTACCACCATAACAATTGTACTAAATAATTAAAAAAATGTCTATTTAAAATAATCTTTCTATGCTAAAATATACCTAGGTGGTTTTTTATGTTAGAAATAAAAAATTTAAGCGTTAAAGTAAATGATAAAATAATATTAAATAATTTTAATTTAACTATAAAAGATAGAGAAATACATGCTCTTATGGGATTAAATGGAACAGGTAAAAGTACTATATGTAAAGTACTAATGGGTGATTTAGATTATGAAGTTACAAGTGGTAGTATTACATTTGATAATCAAGATTTATTAAAATTAGATACTACTAATAGAGCAAGATTAGGTATTTTTTTAATTAATCAAAATCCTCCTGAAATAGAAGGTGTAAAAAATTCTGAAATGTTAAAAATAGCTGTAGAGTCTATAAAGGGAAAACATTTAAATGCTTTTGAATTTGCTAATTTAATGAATAAAGTTTGTGAAGAAGCTTGTATAGATAAAAGTTTTATACATAGAGGAATTAATGAAAATATGAGTGGTGGGGAAAGAAAGAAAAATGAACTAATGCATCTTTTTGTTTTGGAACCTAAATTAGTTTTATTAGATGAAATAGATTCTGGTGTAGATATAGATAATTTAAATGTAATTAGTAATTCTTTAAAAAAATATTTTGAAAATCATGATTGTTCATTTTTAATAATTACTCATCATACTAATATATTAAATAAGTTAAAACCTGATTATGTTCATATTTTAAAAGATGGTTCTATTTGTGAAACAGGAGATTATTTACTAGCTGATGAAATAGAAAATAAAGGATATAATAGGACAAATAATGTAAGAAAGAAAAATAATTATGAATAAAATATTATTGGATAATGAAAGTATTATTAATTTAAATATAATTGAAGAATCTATTATAGAGTTAGAAAATAGTAATATAAATGAATTAAATATAACATTAAATAATAATGCTTCGTTAATTATAAATGAATATTCTCTTATTAAAAGAGATTTTAAAATTAATGTTTATCAATATAATAATTCTTCATTTATATATGATTTAAAGTTTAAAACTAATAATATATTTAAATTAAAAATAAATATTAATTTAGTTGGAAATGAATCATATAATAAAATTAATATACATGGGTTAAATGATGGTGGATTATGTGATATTTTTATAAATGGTAAAGTTTATGAAAATACATTAGAGAATGAATTATATGAAAATGTTAAAATAATTAATAAAAATGATGCTAAAAGTAATGTTTATCCTAATGTATTAGTAGATAGCAAAAACGTAACTGCATTACATGCTACTTCAATTGCACCTATTAATGAAGATTTTATATTTTATTTAGAATCAAAAGGTATAGAAAGAAATAAAGCGGAGGAATTATTAATTAATGGATTTTTAAATTAAAAATAGGAGGTGATTAAATTGATAGATAAAAGAATGGATTTTCCTATGTTAAAAAATGATATTATTTATTTTGATAATGGAGCGACTACTTTTAAACCAGATGTTGTTATTGATGCAATAGATGATTATTATAAAAACTATTCAGCTAATGCACATAGAGGAGATTATTCTATAAGCTATAAAGTTGATGTTTTATATGAAAGTGCTAGAAAGAAAGTTGCAAATTTTATTAATGCTAATTTTGATGAAGTTATATTTACTAGTGGTACAACTGATTCTTTAAATATGATAGCAGAAGGCTTTTTTAAAAATATTTTAGAAGAAAATGATGAAGTATTACTTACTAAAAGTGAACATGCTTCTAATGTATTACCTTGGTTTAAACTTGCAAGAGAATTGAATGTAAAAATAAAATATATAGATTTAGATGATAATTTACATGTTACTATGGATAATGTAAAAAAAGCTATTACGAATAAAACAAAAGTTATTAGTATTGCAGGAATAACTAATGTAGTAGGTGATGAAAGACCTATTGATGACATTTGTAAATTTGCACATGCAAATGATATATTTGTCGTTATTGACGGAGCACAATTAGTACCTCATAAAAAAGTTGATGTTAAAAAAAGTGATATAGATTTTTTAGCTTTTTCTGGGCATAAAATGTGTGGTCCTACGGGTATTGGCGTATTATATGGAAAACGTGAATTTTTGGAAAATTTAGAACCTGTTAGGTTAGGTGGAGGTATGAATGAATCTTTTGATAATGAATATGAAGTTTATTTAAAAGATTTACCATTGAGATTAGAAGCTGGTACTCCTAATATAGCAGGAGCTTTAGGACTTGCTAAAGCTATTGATTATTTAACTAATATAGGAATGGATAATATAAGTGAACATGAAAAGAAATTGAAAAGCTATATGATAGATAAGTTGATTAAATTACCTTTTGTAGATATAATAAATTTAGAAAGCGACTCTGGTATAATATCTTTTAATATAGATGGTATTTTTAGTCAAGATGTAGCATTTTATTTAAGTAAATATAATATTTGTGTAAGAGCTGGAAATCATTGTGCCAAAATATTAAAAAGTAAAACAGGAGTAAAAAATTCAATTAGAGTTAGTTTATATTTTTATAATACTTATGAAGAAATAGATAAGTTTATATCTTTAATAAGTGATAAAGAAAAGATATTGAAAGAAATGATATAATGAATAGTGAAATAAAAAGAGAAATAATATTAGATAATTATACCCATCCATTTAATAAAGATGGTAATAGTAATTTAGGTTATGAATCAGTTAATTCAAATAATTCTTCTTGTATTGATAATATAGATATTTATTGTAAAGTAGAAGATAATATAATTAAAGATATTAGATTTAATGGGGAAGCTTGTGCTGTTTCAACAGCAAGTACATCTATATTATTAAAAAATATTATTGGTAAAAGTGTTAGTGATGCTTATAAATATATAGATAATTTTGAGAAAATGATAAATGAAGAAGAATATGATGAAACTTTACTAAATGAGGGTATTGCATTTGATGAAATATATAAGCAACATAATAGAAAAACTTGTGTTATGTTACCATATGAAGGTATCAAAAAGTTACTAGGAAAATATATTTAGTAGGAGGATTTATGTTAAATATAAAAACGGATTCTAGATTAGTAGAAAAAGGGGATACTTTTGTTGCAATAAAGGGTAATACAGTAGATGGTCATGATTATATAAAAGAAGCTATTAAAAATGAAGCAACTAAGGTAGTTTGTGAACATGGTGAATATGATGTTTTAACTGAATGTGTTAAAGATACTAATGATTATTTAAATAAATATTTAGTAGATAATTATTCTAAGTCTTTTGAAGATATTAAATTTATTGGTATTACAGGTACTAATGGAAAAACTACAACTGCTTATTTAACTAGTCAGCTATTAACTAATTTAAATATAAAAAATGCATATATAGGTACTATAGGATTTTATATGGATTCTAAATTAGTTAAAGTATTACCTAATACTACTCCTGATATTTTACTTTTATATAATTTAATATTAGAAGCTAAAGAATTAGGAGCTAAAGTTATAGTAATGGAAGTTAGTTCACATGCTTTAGAATTACATAGAATAGATGGTATTAAATTTGATGTAGCAGGTTTTTCTAATTTAACAGAAGATCATTTATTATTCCATAAAACTATGGAAAATTATATGAATGCAAAGTTAAAAATACTAAATTATATTAAAGATGATGGAGTTATGATATCTAATATAGATGATGAAGCAGGTATGCGTTTTAAATATAAGAATTTTAAAACTATAGGTTTTAAAGATAGTGATTATCATATTATAAATTATAAATTTAATTCTATGACTACTAATATAGAATTTAGTTATGATAATAAAGTATATAACGTAGAAACAAATTTATTAAGTAAATTTAATATATATAATTATATAACTGCTTTAGCATTTGTAAATAATATAGGTTTTAGTATAGATGATATTATAAAAGTAACAAATAAAATATATCCACCTAGTGGAAGAAATGAAGCGATAAATGTATTTGGCGCTAAAGCTATAATAGATTATGCTCATACACCAGATGCAGTTTTAAAGATAATAAATGCAAATAAAGAAAATAACCTAGGTAAAATTATTACAATAATAGGTTGTGGTGGAGATAGAGATCCTAAAAAAAGACCTATTATGGGTAATATTGCAACTGATTTATCAGACTTTGTAATATTTACTAATGATAATCCTAGATGTGAAGATGAAAAAAAGATAATGGATGATATAATAAGTGGTGTAAATAAAGATAATTATAAAATAATATTTGATAGAAAAGACGCTATAAAATATGGTTTATCGTTGTTAGAAAAAAATGATTCTTTACTAATATTAGGTAAAGGTCATGAAGATTATCAAATTATTGGAAGAGAAAAAATACATTTAAGTGATAAAGAAGAAGTTATGAATTATATAAAAACTAATCAAAAAGGTCAACTGAGTTGATCTTTTTATTTACATAATTTTGTAAAGTGAAATAAATTTATTACTTTTTATATTTTATTTATTGCTTTTTAGTGGGGAATTGGTGTATTATTAAATCATACAGTGGTACATTGTGGAAGAAAGTGGGGAGTAATTATGTTAATGGGTGAATATCATCATAACATTGATGAAAAAAATAGACTAATTATTCCTAGCAAATTTAGATTTGATATCGGAGAAAAGTTTGTAATAACACGTGGTTTAGAAAAATGTTTATTTGTATATTCACTTCCTGAATGGGAAAATATAGTAAATAAACTAAAAGCTTTACCTTTTACAAAAAAAGACTCTCGTGATTTTACTAGATTCTTTCTATCAGGTGCTACTTTATGTGAACTTGATAAAATGGGACGAGTAAGTATTTCATCTCCATTAGCAAGCTATGCAAAACTTGAAAAAGAATGTGTAATAATAGGTGCTAATGATAGATTGGAAATATGGAATGAAGCAAGTTGGCAAGAGTTCTTTATAAATAATGAAGAAAATTTTGCAAATATAGCTGAAAACTTATTTGGTGGTGATTAATTTGCATTACAGTGTCATGTTAAAAGAAGCAATAGAATTTTTAAATATTAAAGAAGATGGTATTTATGTTGATGGTACTATTGGATTAGCAGGACATAGTAGTGAAATATTAAAACGTATACCAAATGGATATCTTTATGGTTTTGATCAAGATGATTTTGCAATAGAAAAAAGTAATGAAAGATTAAGTAAAATTGGAACTAATTATAAATTAATAAAAGATAATTTTGTTAATTTAAAAAAGAGATTAGAAGAAAATTCTGTTTCTTTAGTTGATGGAATAATTTTAGATTTAGGAGTATCTAGTCCTCAAATAGATGATAAGAATCGTGGATTTAGTTTTATGAATGATGCGGTTTTAGATATGAGAATGGATAGAGATAAAACTTTTAGTGCTTTAAATGTTTTAAATGACTATAGTTATGAAGATTTAAGAAATATATTTTTCAAATATGGTGAAGAAAGATATTCTAATTCAATCGCTAAAAATATAATAAATGCAAGAAAAACTAAACAAATTAAAAGTACTAAAGAATTAACGGAAATAATAAAGTCAAGTGTTCCTTTAAAATATTTTATGAAAAATCATCCAGAAAGACAAATATTTCAAGCTATAAGGATAGAAGTTAATGATGAATTAAATGTATTAAAAAGTGTTTTGCCTGATGCTATTTCTTTATTAAAAAAAAATGGAAGATTAGTAGTTATAACTTTTCATTCTTTAGAAGATAGAATAGTAAAGCAAACATTTAAAGAATATAGTGAAGTTAATGAAATTGTAAAAGGTTTACCTAATATTCCAGATGAATATAAACCTTTAATAAAATTAATTAATACAAAGCCTTTAATAGCAAGCAAAGAAGAAATAAAAGAAAATAAAAGAAGTCTTAGTGCTAAGATGAGGATAGTAGAAAGGATTTAATTATGAAAAAAAGTAATAGTTTTTTTAAAAAAGCAGAAAGAACATGTTTATTTTTAATAATATTAATAGGAGTATTATCTCCAATTTTAACTGTATCTAGTAAATCAATATTGTCAAAGAGTAATATAGAATTAGAAAGAATAAAGAAAAAAGTAGAAAAACAAGAAAGTATAAATGAAAGTTTAGAAATGCAAGTAAATGAATTAGCAAGTCTTTCTAATATACAAGGCGTTGCAAAAGATTATGGTTTATCGTATAATAATGAAAACATAATTCTTATTAAATAGGTGAGGTGAAATAATGAATAATGCGATTAAAATAAATAAATTTATAGTAATTGGCATTGTTCTTTTATTTGGCTTAATTATTGCAAAATTAATATATGTTTCAGCAAGTACTTACATAGATGGTATAGATATAAAAAAATTTGCATTATCAAGAATAACAGAAAAAAGAACTCTATATGCATCACGTGGAAGTATTTTTGATTGCGATGGAACTGCTTTAGCTGAAAATGTAAATTCATATACAGTAATTGCATACTTATCAGAATCAAGAACAAAAGATAAAGATAATCCAAAACATGTTGTAGATATAGAAACAACTGTAGAAAAACTATCTCCTGTTATAGGAATGGATCCAGAAAAACTAAGAAATCTATTATCAAGAAAAGCATATCAAGTAGAATTAGGCCCAGAAGGAAGAGGAATAAGTGAACTTATTAAAGAAAAAATAGAAAAATTAAACCTTCCTGGTATAGACTTTATAAAAGAAAGCAAACGTTATTATCCTTATGGTAGTTTTGCATCATACGTATTAGGATATGCCAAAAAAAATGATGATGGAACAATTACAGGGGAAATGGGAATAGAATCATACTATGATGAAGAATTAAGTGGAGAAGATGGATTTATAGAATATCAAAAAGATGCCTATGGATATCAAATTGCAAATACAGCAGTAAATGAAACAAAAGCTAAAAATGGAAGAAATATTTATTTAACGATTGATTCAAATATGCAAATGTATTTAGAAAATGCATTAACTGATTTAGTAAATACATACTCTACAGATTGGGCAATAGCAGTAGTAGCAGATGCTAAAACAGGTGCAATAAAAGCTGCCGCTACAAAACCTACATTTGATCCAAATAAATTAAATATTGAAAATTATAATAATCCATTAGTAGCATATACTTATGAACCAGGAAGTACTATGAAAATTTTTAGCTTTATGTCAAGTATGGAAGAAGGATACTATAATGGAAGCGATACATATGAATCTGGTACAATAAAAGTTGATGATTATAATATAAAAGATTGGAATAATAAAGGATGGGGTACAATAACATATGATACAGGATTTACTTACTCATCGAATGTAGCAGCAACGCTTTTAGCACAAAAACTAGGTAAAGAAATACTAAAAGATTACTATACAGATTTAGGCTTTGGTCAAAAGACAGATATAGAGTTATTTGGAGAATTAACAGGAAAAGTAAACTTCCTTTATAATTCAGAATTAGCAGCAGCATCATATGGTCAAGGTATTACAGTAACACCTATACAAATGATTCAAGCATTAACAACTATTACTAATAAAGGAACTGTATTAAAACCATACATAGTTGATAAAATAACTGATGAATCTGGTAAAACAGTTTATGAATCAAAAAAGACAGAATTAAAAAAAGTATATTCTGAAGATACAGTAAATAAAATGATAGAATTGTTAGATTTAACTGTTAATGGAAGTGATGGAGCCGCTACAGGTAAAGTATATCAAACTGATAAAGTTAGATTAATAGGTAAAACAGGTACAGCACAGTATACTACTGATACAGGAGAATATACTTCTAATGGTATAAGAAATATACGTTCTTTTGCAGGTATTTTTCCAAAAGAAAATCCTGAATATATAATATATATCGCAGTAAAAGACTTAGATGGTTCTTCTTCAGTAATGGGAAAAACTACTAAGAATATAGTAGAATCTATTTCTAAATATAAAAATTTAAGTGAAAGAGAATCTAATAAAGATATATCAAAATATGTAAACTTAGAAAATTATTTAAATCAAGATATTAATACAGTAAAAGATAAATTAACTAGTGTAGGAATAGTTCCAATTATAATAGGAAATGGTAATACAATAACAGATCAAATACCTAGTAAAAATAGTAATATAATAATAGGGACTAAAGTATTTTTAAAAACAAATTATAACATATTAACTATGATAGATATAACAAATTGGAATAAATCAGAAGTAATAAATTTATTTAATTTTATGAATATAGATTATGAATTAAATGGTAATGGTAAAGTAATAGACTTTAATATACCTGTTGGAGAAGAAATAAAAGAAAAAGTAATTGTAAACTTAGGATAGAGGTAAATATGAAAAATACAATAAATAAAATATTTAAATCATATAAAACAATAATATATATATCATTTATAATAAATATAATATTAATATTTTATGCATATGGAATAAAAACATCTACTAATATGTATGTATTTAGTGGTAGTGATACTTATTTAAGTGTAAGTGATGGAGTAGTAGCATTTACTAAAGATATGAGTTATATTAATGGAAATAATATAGCATATATAAATAAAGAAGATTATGATATAAAAAAATATAAAATAGGATATTATGTAAAGAAAGAGTCTAATTTAACAGAAATTATTTCAACAAATATTGACTTAGAAAACGATATAAAATTAAGTTCATTAATAGAAAATTTAAACATATTTAGTTTATACGAACCCAAGAAAGAAACTAACGTTTTTACTAAAGAAACTAAAGATCTAATAGAAGATGGATTATACTTAATATTAGAAGCAACTACAAAAGATGACGAAACTATACAAAGTGAAATTAAATTAAATGTGTCAAGAATAACAAATTAATTATTTTTTCTTGACTAAATTAATCGAAAGCAATTTATTGTAGTAGAATAATCAATCATAATCATCTGTTTCATATAAAGTAGTATTACTTAAAAAAAGCAGTGGTTGATACATATATTCTTGAAGTTGAATATGCTGAAATAGATAAAAACCAAAATAGTGAAGAAACTGCAAGTGTTACTATAAAAGTTGACTTAGCATATTAAAATTGAATAAACACAATATAGTGTTTATTTTTTTATTGTTTAATATTATTTTTATGTTATAATTATATAAGAATAAGAGGGATAACATGAATATAGTAAATATGGTTGATTACTATTTAGTTCATAAAAATGCTGATAATAGTGTAATTGAATACTTAAAAGGTAAATTAGATAATTCAAGTATTGAAGAATTAATTATTGTACAAATAGAATTATTATATAAATCATTAAGTGATAAGTTAGTTACTGATTTAGTATATTTTATAACTTTAAAAGTAAATGAAATATTAAAAGATATGAGTTTATATGATTTAGCTAATTTAATATGTTCTTTAGAAGTTAGAAAAAGTGATTTAGAAAATGATATAAAAGAAAAAAATAGTATTAATGATGATTTATTTATAAAGATAAATAAAAAAGATTTTTCTGAAGAAGAAACTGCTGATTCAGATGATAATGAAATTGCTAGCAAATATATTAATATAATTCAAAATAATAATTTTAATATATCAGAGATAAAGAGTAAAATAAAATCTATAGATATATGGATAAAGAATCTAGATAAAAACTATAATAGTAAATTAGATTCTAAAGACTTAAAAGATTTATTAGATAGTTATGTAAAAATGTTACCTTTAATGAATAGAAATGACCATATTAATAAATATATTATATCTTTATCTACTAAGATAGATACATCTATTATTAATAATAATGTAATAGATATGATTATTAATATTAATCCTGTATTATTTTTAATGTATAAAGAAAATTCTAATGAAAAGAAAGAATTATATAAATTATTAGATTATTATTTGTCTATAGTTGAATTAACTATAAAAAATAATATAAATCAAATGTTATATGAAGAAAGAATAATGTTAAAAGAAAAATTAGAAGTTATATGTAAAGAATTAGCTACTAATGATAGAGAAGATGATGATTATAAGATTCCAATTATAGAAAGCTATATAAAGTATTTATAATAACTTATAATAATATGTTTTCATATAATAATATATGAAAACAATTAAATATAATGAAATATTAAATGATGGTATATTAATAAATTTAGAAGAAGAATATACTGATTATGAAAAATTACTTTTAAATCCTAGCAAATATTTAGATAAAAATAAAAAATATTATTTTTATTGTAAAAATGGAATAAAAAGTAAGAAAGTAGTAAGTATATTGGAAATATATGGATATAACGTTATTAGAGTATTAAAATGAGATATTATGAATAATAATATCTTTTTATATTTATAAAACTTTGTTATAATAATTATATATAATAGAAAGAGGTTTAAAATGAAAAAAAATAATTCTGGAGTATTAATAGGATGTGTTATTTTTTTACTGTTATTAGTAGTAGGATTAATAAGTTATATATTCTATGATAGATTATATGATAATGAAATAGTAACTAATGATGATTATGATAAGAACGTTATAGAATCTTTTAATGTAAAAAATGATTCTTATATAGCATATAAACTATTTAATTATGTTACATTTGATTCTAATTTAGCCTATAGTAATGAAGACTATTTAGCAGCATTACCTGTTAGATATGATTTTTCAAAAAAGAATAAATTAACAGTTAATGACTTATCAGATGAAGAACTATATCAATTAGTAACTAATTATGCAGATAAATTAGGATATATAAAAGAATATGGTGAATTAGATGATAATGGATATCCTAAAGTTTATATTACTAAAGAAAACTTAGAACAATCATTTAATAACTTATTTGATAGTGATTTCTCTAAAGATATGTTATTAAAAGATAAATTTATATCTATTATTTATTCATTTGTATTAAATAATGATAAATATATAGGAGAACTAGAAGTAATGGGATTTGAAGATGTATCGTTTTTAGTATTATATGATTGGCAGAAAAATAATGATGAATTTACAATAGTAACTAAAGAAGTATATTTTGGAGAAAATGGAAATTTATATGATTATACAGAAGATCTAATAAGTCCTAAAGAAACACCAATATGTAAAATAAATGAAATAGGAAAACATGGTGATGAATTTAATACTTATAAATATACTTTTAAATTAGAAAATGGAGAATATAAATTCGAAAATGTAGAATTTATAAAAAGAAGTTAAATTATGAATAATAATGAAGTAAATAATCAAAATCAAACACAGGGACAAATTAATAATCAAAACGTAGTACCTAATAATCAACCAATGCAGCCTAATAATCAGAATGTAGTGCCTGATAACCAACCAATACAACCTAATAATCAACAAACACCATTAACAAATATGAATTATAATGTAGAACCACCAAAGAAAAAAAGTCATGCTGGTTTAATAATAGTAATTTTACTAATTTTAATATTAGCAGCTGCTTTAGCTTATTATTTCTTAATTTTAAATAAAAAGCCTGTAGAAAATAATAATACAACACCAGAAACAAATAATGCTACAACAACTACTACTAAACCTGTAGAAACAACAAAATTATCAGATGATGAACTTAATAATTATTTAAGTTATGTGCCTTTTATGAGTTTAGGTTTAGATGCTTATTCTTCTAAGACAGTTGATATAAATAATGTTGATAAAGAAGTTTTAGAAGGTATGGCTTTTGAATTAGCTAAAGAAATCACACCTGATGATCAAACAATGAAAACTATAGATGAATCTAATGAAGAAAATGATTATGGAGATATAGGAAAAATTATTTCAGTAGATGATTATAATAATAATTTAAAAAAATGTTTAATATTGAAAACTTAAATCCTCAAGAATTTAATTATTCTGGAGCAAGAGTTATCTTGTTTAATATTTCAAATAAAGGTTATTATGTTTCATTTTTTGGAACAGATTCCCCAACTTTAAAAAAATATAGTGTTATTGAAAAATATGATACTAATAAAGATGATTTAGTAATATATGAAAAAATGGCAATTATAGAAAAGATTGGAGATACAGTTGATTTATATAAATTCCATGATAAAAATAGTGTAAAAACTTTAGATTATGAAGGAAAAGATATGAGTTATGATGAAATAGATAAAGACGTTGAAAAATATATCAAATCTAACATAGATGATTTTGCAACATTTAAACACACATTTAAGAAAAATGATACAGGATATTATTGGTATCAAACAGAAGTAGAGATGTAAAAGATATAAATATATCTTTTTTTTATTAAACAAATGTTGTATAATCTAAATGTGATATTATGAAACTAAGTAATTTTGACATATGGTTAACTAATTTTTTATTAAGTATAGGTATTTGGGGATATGTTTTATCTTGCTTTTTAATACTTATTGAATCTATTGTACCTATACTTCCATTAAGTGTATTTATTACTTTATTATTTTTCAAATTTGGACCTTTAATAGGCTTTTTAATTAGTTATTTTTGTACTATTCTTGGTTGTTTAATGTCTTATAAGATATTTTCAAGTAAGATTAAAATTAAGTTTGATAATTATTTAGATAAGAAAGATAAAAAACAATTAAAAAAGATTATGAAGAATATTAAAAAGATTAAATTTGAGAATTTATGTTTAATAATTGCAATACCTTTTACACCTGCTTATTTAGTTAATATTGCAGCAGGACTTAGTGGTATTAATAAAAGAAAGTATATTTTTTCTTTATTAGTTGGAAAAGTTTTTTTAGTTATTTTTTGGGGATATGTTGGTACTAGTTTAATAAATAGTTTTAAGAATCCATTAAATTTAGTATTTATTATATTATTATTAGCATTTTGTTTTGTAATAAGTAAGTTAGTTAATAAGAGGGAGGGAATAGAATGATTTATGTTGTTTGTTCTTTATTAGGAGTATCTATTATTTTAGAAATTATAATATTACTTAAGAAAAATAATAATGATACTGTAGAAAAGTTAGGTAAGTTTGAAACTGATATTACTAAAGAATTAGGAGATTTTAAGTATAATTTTAGTAGGACTATAAATGAAGATTTTGGTAAATTGAATGAAACTATTATTAATAGATTAAATAATATTAATGATAAAGTAAATGAGAGATTGGATACTAATTTTGAGAAGACTAATAAAACTTTTACTGATATATTAGAAAGACTTTCTAAGATTGATGAGGCTCAAAAGAAAATTGATAGTTTAAGTGGAGAAATTGTTAGTTTACAATCTGTTTTAACTGATAAGAAAACAAGAGGTATATTTGGTGAAACAAATTTGAATTATATTATGGATAGTGTTTTTGGTAAAAATGATAAAATATATCAAACTCAGTATACTTTAAATAATGGATTTGTTGCAGATGCTATTTTATTTGCACCAGAACCTTTAGGTACTATATGTATAGATAGTAAATTTCCTTTAGAGAACTATCAGAGAATGACTGATAAGAGTCTTTCTAAAGATGAAAGGGATGTTGCAACTAAGTTATTTAAAAGTGATGTTAAAAAGCACATTGATGCTATTAAATCAAAATATATTATACCTGGTATTACTTCTAATGAAGCGATAATGTTTTTGCCAGCAGAGGCTATTTTTGCTGAAATAAACGCATATCATACAGATTTAATTAAGTATAGTTATCAATCTAAAGTATGGATTACTTCTCCAACTACTTTAATGAGTACTTTAACTATTATTAGTATGATTTTAAAGAATATGGAACGAGATAAGTATGCTAAAGTTATTCATGATGAATTAAATAAGTTGGGTGTTGAATTTGATAGATATAAAGATAGATGGAATAAATTATCTAGAAGTATTGATACTGTTTCTAAAGATGTTAAAGAGATTCATACTACAACAGATAAGATTACTAAGAGATTTGATATTATAAATAGTGTTAATGTTGATAAAGTATTAGAAAATTCTGATGACTAATACTTTTTATTTTACAAACTATTTGTAAATAAATAATACAAAAGTATATTATTCACTATATTATCTGATATAATAAATCTACAAGGAAGTGTAATAATGAAAAATATTATAGAGAATATATTTGGATTTTTATATACATTAAGCATGGGTGATTATGTATTCTTCTTTGGAACATTTTTATTGATAATTAGTTTTATATATATATTATTTTTAATGAAAAGAGAAGAAGAAAAAGAAACTAATTATGAAATTTCTGATTTAGAAAGTATTAAAGAAACTATAGAACGAGAATATAAACCTAGTGAAATTAAATTAACAGAGTATGAAGAAGAACAAGAAAAAAATGCTATAATTAGTTATGAAGAGTTAGTTAAGAATAAAGATAATTTTACTGTTAGATATGATGAAGATTATTCTAATGAATTAGAAGATATTAGTGTTAAAAAAATAAGTTTAGATGAAAATGGTACCGAATTAAAAGAAGAAAGTTCATTAAAAGTAAAACTTATGAATTATGATAAAGAAGAAGCTTTTTTAGTAGCACTTAAACAATTACAGAAGAATCTTTCTAATTAAGGAGGAAATATGAAAAAAAATATAATAATTATTAGTTTAATTGCAACCTTATTAATAGTTATTAGTGTTGGTTTTGTTACTTATGGTTTTGTTATGACTAATACAGTTGGTAATGAAAGTGGAAAAAAAGAAACATTTTTAAGTAGAGTTGTAAGTGTTAAATATAGTGATGGAACTGATACTTTATCTACATTAAATCAAGGTGCATTTAATCCAGGTAGTAGTATTGTTAAATCTTTTACAGTAGAAAATACAGGAGATAAAGAAGCGATGTATTCAATATATTTAACTAATGTTATTAATACTTTTTCAAGAACTAATGATATTACTTTTGAATTATATAGAAATGGTACTCTTTTAAATAAGGGCACATTTCCTACTGAAGAAGTTGTTATAAAGGAAAATGAAGTAGTAAATGTTAATGAAAAATTAAGTTATACATTAAAGATAGATTATTTAAATAGTAGTGAAAATCAAATAGAAGATAGTGGTAAGAATATTAGTGCAAGTATAAAATTGAGTGAGTAAAGTAGAATATAAAAATATTCTATTTTTTTGTAAAGATGCTTTAAGTTTTTTAATAAAAAGGTTAAAAAACTTGACATAATATTATATAATCATAATAGAGGTGAGATACATGAAAGTTGTAATTACCGCTGGGGGAACGGGAGGACATATATATCCCGCAATTGCAATAATAAATAAAATTAAAGAATTAGAAAAAGATAGTGAATTTATATATTTTGGAACTCATAATAGAATGGAAAAAGATATTATACCTAATTTAGGTATTAAGTATATTCCATTAGAAATATATGGATTAAGTAAGAATATACCTAAAAATATAAAGAATTTATTATTAATAAATAAAGCTTATAAAAAAAGTTTAAATATAATTAGTTCTTTTAAACCAGATGTTGTTATTGGAGTTGGTGGTTATGTTACTTATCCTGTAATAAAAGCAGCTCATAAACTTAAAATAAAAACTTTTATACATGAACAAAATAGTATTCCTGGAAAAAGTAATAGAATGCTTATGAAGTATGTAGATATTGTAGGTGTTAGTTTTAAAGATAGTATAAAGTATTTTAAAGATACTAATAAGGTAAGATTTACAGGTAATCCTTGTAGTGAAAATGCTATTAATGCTAAGAAAGAAGATATTAAAAAATATAATTTACCAAATAATAAAAAGCTTATTCTTATGGTACAGGGTAGTTTAGGATCTAGTAGTATTAATAATTTAATGAAAGATTTTTTAAATAAAGAACATGATTATGAAATTATTTATATTACGGGTAAAAATTTATATGATAATTTTAAAGAAAATACTTTTCAAAAAAATGTTCATATAATGCCATATATTGATAATTTAAGTGGTTTTATGAAGAATGTAGATGTTATTATTAGTAGAGCAGGTGCAAGTGTTTTAAGTGAAATATTAGCATTAAAAATACCATCTATTATAATACCTTCACCATACGTTGCAAATAATCATCAATATTATAATGCTTTATCTTTGAAAAATAATAATGCTTGTATTATGATAGAAGAAGATAATATTAATGTTAAAAATATTGAAGATGCTATTAATAAATGTTTAGATAAAGAAACACGTATGATTATGAAAAAAAATATGGAAAAGTTATCTATTGTTGATAGTAGTACTAAAATATATGAGGTTTTAAAAGAACTTACTAAGTAGGTGTTCAATGAAAAAAAAGAAGAAAAAAAAATTAAATATAAAAAGAACTTTTGTTTTTTTGTTATTTTTATATATTATTTTATATAGTGGATATTTGATAATAAAACAACCAATTAGACATATAGAAATAACGGGTAATTCTTTAATAAGTGATGCTGACATAATAAGGGTTAGTGGTCTTAAAGATTATCCTTCTATATTTAAATATAGTTCTAATAAAATTAGAAAAAATATAGAAAATATTGAATTAATAAAAAGTGCTAAAATAAAAAAATGGTTTGGTTTTAAAGTTTTAATTGAAATAGAAGAAAATAAAATCTTGTTTTATTATCAAAATACAGATAAAATAGTACTTAGTGATGGAAGAGTTATAGATAATAAATATAAATTATCTGGTATTCCTATATTTTATAATGAAATAGATGAAGAATTATTTAATAAGTTTGTAAATAAATTTAAAGAAATATCATCTAATATTATTTATGAAATAAGTACTATAGAGTATTATCCAAATTATAATGAAGCAAGTGAATTAATAGAAAGTGATAGATTTAAAATTGTAATGAATGATGGTAATACTGTTATTGCAGATACAAGAACATGTAATTTATTAAATAAATATAATGATATTTTTGCATCATTAAATGATAAGAAAGGAACACTTTATTTAAATGATAATTTAGTATTTATTCCATACTAAGAGGTATATTATGAATTATGATAAAGAAATGAGTAAAATTATAGATAGTTTAAATTATGTGCCAAAATTACTTTTACATTCTTGTTGTGCTCCATGTTCATCTTATGTTATTGAAAGATTAAAAGATTATTTTGATATTACTGTTATTTATTATAATCCTAATATAGAACCATTCGATGAATATATTAAAAGAAAAGAAGAACAAAAAAGATTACTTAAATTATTTAATATTAAATATATAGAAGCAGATTATGATAATGAATTATATCATAAATTTATTAAAGGTTTAGAAAGTGAACCAGAAAGAGGATTACGTTGTCATAAATGTTATTATATGAGATTAGAATATACAGCTTCATCTGCTAAAGAAAATAATTTTGATTTCTTTGCAACTACATTAACTGTAAGTCCTTATAAATTAAGTAATGTTATAAATGAAATAGGATACAAATTAGAAAGTAGTTATGATATAAAATATTTACCAAGTGATTTTAAAAAAAATAATGGTTATAAAAGAAGTATAGAATTATCAAATAAATATAATTTGTATAGACAAAATTTTTGTGGATGTATATATTCTAAAAGAAGGGATTTGTTAAAAGATGAAAAATAATAAAGGATTTACTTTAATTGAACTATTAGCAGTATTAGTTATAATAGGTATAATAATAACAATTATTGCATCAAGAGGTTTTACTGCATTTAATAATGCTAAAAAATCTATTTCAGAAATAAATAAAAAAGTTATATTAGATTCAGCTAATATAGTTATGGAAGATATAAAAGCTTGTGATGATAGTATGGATAATAGTACTATATTTTCTAAAGATTTATATAAAGATATCTCAAGAGATTTTAGTAATTGTAAAGATTTAATAACAAGTGCTAAAGTTGGTTTAAATTTAAGTATAGAAGGTATGAAAAAACAAAATTATTTATCTATTAATGATTTAGAAGATGCTTCTAAATATACTGATGAATATGTCAATGTAAAAGGTATTTTAAAAGAAAATCCTGATACTAAAGAATATACATTTAATATAGAATATAATTTTAATGATCAAGTATTAGATAAAGATACATTATCTTATAAAGTAATATATCAAGCGATGAATGATGGTAATACTAAATTAGAATTAGCTAAAGATAAAATTAGTTCTTTAAAAAAAAACGAATCTTATTTAGGTATTACTGAAGATGATATGGGTAAATCTTATTATTATAGAGGTAATGTTAAAGATAATTATGTAAATTTTAATAATATGTGTTTTAGAATATTTAGAATAGAAGGAGATGGAAGTATTAAATTAGTATTAGAAGATTCAACTTCACCATGTAATATAGATACTAATAATAATAATTCTCATATAGATTCTTCTTCTAGTTTTGATGGTAAACTTACTAGTTTAAATAATTGGTTTAAAAGTAATTTTAAAGATAAAAATATATTAAATAAAATAAAAAAAGATACATGGTGTATAGAAGATGAAACTAAGAAAAATAATGAATATTATACTAGTAAAGAAATAGAAGCTGATTATCTTATAGAACAATTTAATACTAGTGAAATATCTTTACCTAATATGGAAACATTAAATTTTTTCTTTGATTCTTATAATAGAAATTTAGAATCATCTTATTCAGAACCTAATTTAAAATGTTCGAATAGTTTTGATAGTCAAATAGGAACTTTAACTGCAGATGAATTAGTTTTAGCTGGTGGAAATAAATTAGAAAAAGCTTCTGGATATTTAGATACTAATTATTATTGGTGGACATTAACTGCATATCAAAGATATAATGATATAGATTATATTTATGTATATAAAGATGGTAAAGATAAAAACTTTTTTAAAGTAGGTAGTAGTAATACTAGGTATAAAAACAATGAAATATATTTAAGACCTGTTATAACTATTTTAAATGGAGTTGAATTAGAAAAAAATAATGCTGATGGTACTAAAGAAAAACCATACGTTATAAGATTATAAATAATTAGAAGTGGAGTATTTGTTATGAAACGATTTTTAGTTACGATTAAAGAAATGTTATTTAATAAAATTGTAAGAAATATATTAATGTTATTTTTATTTTTGTTTTCTGAAGAATTAATTGTAAGACTAGTAACTGATATAGATAAAAGTTGGGCTATATTTAGACTTATATTATCTTCTTTAATTATTTCTTTAATTTGGAATTTAATTACATGTTATTTAAATAAAACTATAAGAAGAATATTAAATATAATATTTGCATTTATAGTATCTTTTTATACTTTAGTAGAAGTTGGATTATATAACTATATAGGATTTTATATGGGAATAGGTAATAGTGAACAAGGACTAAAAACAATAGATTATATAAGTGATTTTATAAAATCATTAAAACCTAGCTACTACATATTATTTATTCCATTTGTAATATATCTTATATATATAATATTTATTGATAAAAAATTACTTAAATTTGAAGCAGTAAAAAGAAGTAAAAAAGTAGGAGCAAAAAAGATAATACCAGCAGTTTCTATGGTTCTTTTAGTTGTTTGTTTTAGTTATTTATATTATGTTAGTTTAGTAATTCCATTTATGCAAAATAAATTACAAACAGAAAAAAATACATCTTTATTTAAATTACCAGAAAATTCAAATTTATCTGTAAGTCAATTTGGAGTATTAATGTTTGGATTAACTGATCTTAATTCTCAAATATTTAATATAGAATCTGAAGATTTAATATTTGAAAATAATAAAAATAATAAAGAAGATAAAGTAACTGATTATAGTAGAGTTATAGATGATACTAGTTGGCAGATGCTAATAGATAATGAACAAAATAGAGAATTAAATAATTTAAATAAATATTTTATAAGTAGAAATATAACTCCTAAAAATGATCATACAGGTATATTTAAAGATAAAAATTTAATAGTAATACTAATGGAAAGTGTTAATGAAATAGCATTAAAAGAAGAATATTTTCCTACTTTATCTAAAATTTATAATGAAGGTATAAGTTTTAGAAATAATTATAGTCCAAGAAATTCATGTTCTACAGGAAATAATGAAATGACTGTTATGACAAGTTTATTTAGTATTAATAATTCATGTACTGCTAATAGATATAAAAATAATAAATATTTTGAAGCTATATTTAATATATTTAATAATATGGGTTATAAAACTACTAGCTATCACTCATATACAGATCAATATTATTATAGACATACAATACATCCTAATATGGGAAGTACTAAATTTTATGGTGTTAAAGATTTAGGAATGGATTATAATCCTGTATATGAAGAATGGCCTAGTGATTTAGTATTTTTTCAAACAGCAATGCCATACTTTATAAATGAAGATAAATTTATGGTATTTATGTCTACAGTAACAACACATCAAACTTATAATGTTCCAAGTGAAATGGGGGATAAGTATTTAGACTTATTTAAAGATACTAATTATTCTACAACAACAAAAAGATATTTATCTAAAATGACTGAATTAGATAAAGCATTAGAATATATGTTAGATGAATTAGAAAGAAATGGAAAATTAGAAGATACTGTTATTGCATTATTTGCAGATCATTATCCATATGGATTAACTAGAGAACAAATAAATACAGTATTAGATTATGATGTAAATATAAGACAAGAAGTTGACAGAACACCTATGGTAATTTATAATGCTTCTTATGGAGCAGAACAAATAACAAAATATACAAGCTTATTAGATTTGCTTCCAACACTTTTAAATATGTTTGATGCTGATTATGATCCAAGATTATATTTAGGAACTGATATAATGAGTTCTAATGTAGGAAGAACAGTATTCTCTGATGGTTCATGGCAAGATGCAGTAGGTTTTTATAAAGCAACATCTTCAAAGTTTACTGAAACAAATGATGAAGGAAATACATATACTAATGATGAATTAGTAAGCATTAATCAAGAAATAAGTTTAAGACAAAAAATGTCAGCATTAGCAATACAAAATAATTACTTTAATTACTTAGAAAAAGGTCTAGAAAAATATAAAGTAGAAAAAACGACAACTGAAGAAAGCGAGTGATAATATGGATTTAGTAATAGTTGAGTCTCCAAGTAAGACAAAAACTATTGGTAATTACCTAGGTAAAAACTATAAAGTTGTATCAAGTAAAGGACATATTAGAGATTTAGCAACTAGTGGTAAATTTGGATTAGGAGTAGATGTTGAAAATGATTTTGCTCCTAAGTATATTCCAATAAGTGGAAAGAAAAAGATAATTAGTGATTTAAAAAAAGAAGTATCAGCATGTGATAAAGTATATCTTGCAACCGATCCAGATAGAGAAGGAGAAGCTATATCTTGGCATCTTTATGATACTTTAGGATTACATAAAGATAAATATGATAGAGTAATTTTTAATGAAATTACAGAACCTGCTATTAAAGATGCATTTTTACATCCAAGAAAAATAGATGATGCATTAGTTAAAAGTCAAGAAACAAGAAGAATATTAGATAGAATTATTGGATTTAGATTATCTAAATTAATGCAATCAAAAACAGGAGGAAAATCAGCTGGTAGAGTTCAATCAGTAGCATTAAAATTAATCGTTGATAGAGAAAGAGAAATACTTGCATTTGTTCCAGAAGAATATTGGAAAATAACTGCTAATTTTTCTTCATTTACATCTGAATTAGAAAAATATAATAATGAAAAATTAGAAATAAAAAATGAAGATGAAGTAAATGAAATATTATCTAAATTAGGAAAAGAATTTATAGTAACAAGTATAGATAAAAAAGAAACAGCAAAAAAAGGAGTAATGCCATTTACAACATCTACATTACAACAATCATGTGCAAATAAATATAATTTTTCTGCAACAAAAACAATGAGCATTGCTCAAAAATTATATGAAGGTAAAGATTTAGATAATGAAACTGTTGGTATTATTACTTATATGAGAACTGATTCTACACGTTTAAGTGATTTATTTATAAAAGATACACTAGAATATATAAAAAATGAATATGGTTCTCAATATGTAGGTAGTGTAAAGGTTAGCAAGAAGAAAGAAAACGTACAAGATGCTCACGAAGCAATAAGACCTACAAGTATT
The DNA here is from genome assembly GCA_947632375.1 of uncultured Bacilli bacterium. GTDB lineage: Bacteria > Bacillota_I > Bacilli_A > RF39 > UBA660 > UMGS1124. Next base: position 2,307 of record CANRPF010000008.1, on the reverse strand, counting down.
AAAAGAACACCAGATTCTATAAAAAAATATCTTACACCTGATGAATATAAATTATATAGTATTATATACTTTAGAGCATTAGCAAGTTTAATGAAAGATGCTAAAGTATTAAAAACAACTATTATGTTAAATAATAATGATTATATGTTTAAATCTACAGGTCAAATAATAACTTTTGATGGATTTTTAAAAGTTTATAAAGATTTTACATCAAGTGAAGATACAATATTACCTGATTTAAAAGAAAATGATATTTTAACAACAGATAATATAGAAAGTGATCAACATTTTACAAAACCAGCTCCTAGATATACAGAAGCATCATTAATTAAAGAAATGGAAACATTAGGAATAGGAAGACCTTCTACTTATGCAAAAACAATGGAAACATTAAAAGAAAGAGCCTATGTTAAAGTAGAAGATAAGAAATTTTTTCCAACAGATATCGGTATAGAAACAACAGATAAATTACAAGAATTCTTTTCTAATATTATAAATGTAAAATATACTGCTAATATGGAATCTGATTTAGATAAAATAGCAGATAATGATTTAGATAATATAAAATTATTAAAGAAATTTTATAATGATTTTGAACCATTAGTTGAAAACGCTTTTGATAAAATGGAAAAGAAAGCACCAAGTAAAACAGGAGAGTTATGTCCAGAATGTGGTAGTGATTTAGTAATAAGAAAAGGTAAATATGGAGAATTTACTGCTTGTAGCAATTATCCTGAATGTAAATTTATAAAAAAAGAAGAACAAAAAGAAGTAGAAATATGTGATTGTCCTATATGTAAAACAGGAAAAATAATTGAAAGAAAAACAAGAAAAAATAAAATATTTTATGGATGTAATAACTTTCCAAAATGTAAATGTGCAACATGGGATATGCCAACAGGAAAGCTATGTCCAGAATGTAATAGTTTATTAGTAACTAAAAATAATAAAATTAAATGTAGTAGTTGTGATTACGAAGAATAAGTTATAGAAAAAACTATAACTTTTTTTATAAAATATTTGCTAATACAAAATAACTATGCTATACTAAAAGAGTAATCATAGGAGGATATAATATGGCATTTGATGGTATAAAGAAAGCTTTATTTGATAATGATGATAGAAAAGATAATGCTGTTGAAGATAATTTTTATTCAGTAACTACAAAACAATTAAAAGAAGAAGAAAAAAATTCTGGAAGTAAAATGATACTAGTAGAACCTAGAGCATATTCAGAATCACAACAAATTGCAGATTATTTAAAAAATAGAAATACTGTAGTAGTAAATTTAAAAAGAGTAACAAGTGATCAAGCTAAAAGACTTATTGACTTTTTGACAGGAACGATATATGCTATAGGCGGAAATTTACAAAAACTTGGAAATGGAATATATCTTTGTACGCCTAATAATGTAAATATACAAGGAAAAATGAGCGAAAACGAAGAAAAGGAAAAACCAAAAACAAAATTTGATAGCGAAATAGATTTCTAATATACTTAGGAGTGATTATATGGAAAAGTTCAATACTTCTTTTTCCGGATATAAAAAAGAAGAAGTTAATAAGTTTATCGATGATGTAATAAAACAAGTTGAATCAATGATTAGCAATATGAAATCAAAAGATTTAGAAATCGCTAATCTAAAAAAAGAATTAGAACATTATAAAAATTTAGAATCAACTTTTAATAGAGCATTATTAATAGCAGAAGATGCAGGACAACAAATAAGAAATAGTGCAAGACAAGAATCGTTAAGCTTAATAGAAGATGCAAAAAGAAATGCAGATAGAATAATAAATAGTGCATTAATGAAAGCAGAAAGAACAGAACAAGATGCAGAAAGATTAAGAAGAAATATAATCACATTCAAAAGAAAACTAAGAGATATATTAGAAAGTCAAATAGAATTAGTAGATGATATAGATAAATTAGATATTGAACGTTAAAGAGTATATTCTCTTTGTTTGTTTAAAACCCCAACTACCTGTTGGGGTATTTTTCTCTCAATTTATGACATAATAAATATGAAGATAGCAGGAGAGTTATCGCAATTCTTTTTTCATTGAAAAAAGACATTAATAAATATTTATTAATGTCTTTTTTCATTGAAAAAAGACATTAATAAATATTTATTAAAAGAAAAGAGGAGTAAAAATGAATAGAAATCAAAGAATAGTAGTAAGTATAGTGGGAATTGCAATAGTCTTACTAGCACTAATAGGAATAACATATGCATATTGGGTAACTAGAGTAACATACAATACAGAAGATAAAAGTATATCAGGAACTTTAGGAGTATTTGAAAT